>JBAYFJ010000026.1:0-20916 GCA_041667245.1 Bacteroidales bacterium
ATTCAGCCCTGCGATATCCGTAATGTAAAAATTAGGATACTCCTTGAGTTGTGCTGAGATGCTTTCAATTATCTGTCCTTTTACTTCTTTTTTCATAATCTCAAACTATTTTACTCAGCACCAGTGGCAGTGAATGATTTGACATTGAGACTTATCCCGGGACTCATTGTCGTACAGATGGACGCACTCTTAAGATAAGTGCCTTTGAGAGACTGAGGTTTCAGCTTAATGATCTCATTCATAACAGCTGTTGCGTTTTCGCAAATCTGCTGAGGAGTGAACGAGGCTTTGCCTATTCCGGTGTGGATAATACCGGTCTTGTCAACCTTGAAGTCAATCTTACCAGCCTTTACATCCTTGACAGCGTTGCCGACTTCCATCGTCACGGTGCCTGTCTTAGGGTTAGGCATAAGGCCTCTCGGACCGAGGATACGACCGATAGGGCCGATCTTGGCCATTACTGAAGGGGTGCAGACGATAACGTCCACGTCCAGCCAGCCGCCTTTGATTTTCTCAATATACTCATCCAAACCAACGTAATCAGCACCCGCTTCCTTAGCCTCTACCTCCTTGTCAGGAGTACAAAGCACGAGGACTCTGGTGACCTTTCCCGTTCCGTGAGGAAGAGAAACGACGCCTCTGATCATTTGGTTTGCCTTACGGGGATCAACGCCAAGATTCGCCACAAGCTCAACAGTCGAGTCGAATTTGGTGTAAGTGATATCTTTTAGAATCTCACAGGCCTCTGAAAGATCGTACTGTTTCTTGCTATCATATTTTGAAGCAACAGCTTTAACATTTTTTGTTATTCTACTCATTTCGCTGTGTTTTAAATATCCTTAGGGAATTCTCCCTTTACGGTGATACCAAGACTTCTCGCGGTCCCTGCGACCATAGTCATCGCCGACTTAAGCGTGAATGCGTTAAGGTCAGGCATTTTTTCCTCTGCTATCGCCTTAACCTGATCCCAGGTAACTGACGCTACTTTGATACGGTTAGGCTCTCCGGACGCTTTTTTGATTTTAGCCGCCTCTTTCAATGAGACTGCCACTGGAGGTTGCTTTACCTCGAACTTGAACGACTTGTCAGAGAAAACTGTAATGACTACAGGCAGGACTTTGCCCGCACTCTGCTGCGTCGCAGCATTGAACTGCTTGCAGAAGTCCATAATGTTCAAGCCTTTGGAACCCAATGCAGGTCCTACCGGAGGTGCTGGATTAGCCGCCCCGCCTTTGATTTGGAGCTTAATAAATCCGGTAACTTCTTTTGCCATAATAAATTGTTATTCTTTTGTTACTTGTGTAAATCCGAGTTCAAGCAGAGTTTTTCTGCCGAAGATCACTACCACTACTTTGAGCTTACTTCTGTCCGCGTCGATACCGTCTATCGTACCGCTGAATCCGCTGAAAGGGCCGTCGGTAATCTTGACCGACTCATTGATCGCGAAATTGACCTCAGTCTCCGCGGGAGTCTCGGCATTCAAATCCTGAACACCTAAGATTCTCTGGATTTCCTCATCCCTGAGAGGAACGGGAACTCTGTCCATCTGCGAAGCGCTTGAACCCGTACCGCGTTTTTCCGTAAGAAAACCTGACATTCCGGGAATAAGGTTTCGGATGACGTACTCAAGATCTCCGCTCAGTTCAGCCTCAATCAAGACATAGCCCGGAAAAAGCAGTCTCTCGACTTCCTTTCTCTTGCCATTCTTGGTCTGTATCTCCTTTTTGACAGGAACTAAAACCTGAGCGACCTGATCTTGCAGACCACTTCTTTCAATTTCTTTCTCTAGATACTCCTTGGCCTTGTTTTCTTTGCCTCCAGCTGTCCGAAGAACGTACCACTTTTTTTCGCCCATAGTAATCAATAATTAATTACAATGTGTAAATCGCAGTCATCAGATGCTCGAAAGCGAAGTCAACCACGAAAAGTATCGCAGCTATCAGCACAGTCGCCACCATCACAAGGAGGGCGGAATTCTGGAGTTTCTCCCAGGTCGGCCATGCTACTTTCTTCGTCAACTCTACGTATGACTCTTTACAATAGTTAATGAACTTTCTCATCTTTACTTTTAATGGGCACTGTAAATTGGAAGCTTATACAATGTCTGTTAAACATTACCAAAGCGTAACCTCTGATATTTGCAGGGACAGAGCGATTCGAACGCCCATCAATGGTTTTGGAGACCACTATACTAACCCTTGTACTATGTCCCTAAAAAAGCGGGTAGACAATCAAAGCGTCAGACCCGCTTATCTGAATTCCGGTTAAGGATTATTTCAAAATCTTGATAACCTGTCCCGCACCTACGGTCTTACCGCCTTCACGAATCGCGAAACGAAGATTTTCGTTAAGCGCTACAGGGGTGATAAGATTAACGGTGATCTCAACGTTATCTCCAGGCATAACCATCTCAACTCCCTCCGGAAGAGTGATCTCTCCGGTTACGTCAAGTGTACGGATGAAGAACTGTGGACGATAATGATTGTGGAACGGTGTGTGACGACCGCCTTCCTCTTTCTTGAGGACGTAAATCTGAGCCTTGAACTCCGTGTGAGGAGTAACAGTGCCGGGTTTTGCCACAATCTCACCTCTCTTGACGTCAGTTTTGTCGATACCGCGGACAAGAAGTCCTACGTTGTCTCCCGCTTCTCCCTGAGGAAGAATCTTACGGAACATCTCGACACCTGTTACGACTGTAGGCCTCGGCTTGTCGCTGAAACCAACGATTTCCACAGGATCATTGACGTGGATTGTTCCTCTCTCGATACGACCTGTTACGACAGTACCGCGGCCGGTGATTGAGAAGATGTCCTCGATTGGCATAAGGAAAGGTTTTTCGTTGTCACGAACAGGGATAGGAATGTACTCATCCACAGCGTCCATAAGTTCGATAATCTTTTCCTCCCATTTAGGATCTCCGTTAAGAGCTCCCAATGCGGAACCGCGAATGACTGGGCAATTGTCTCCGTCATAATTGTAGAATGAAAGAAGGTCACGAGTCTCCATCTCAACGAGGTCAAGCATATCAGGATCTTCAACAAGGTCAACTTTGTTAAGGAAAACGACAATTTTAGGTACATTCACCTGACGAGCGAGAAGAATGTGCTCGCGGGTCTGTGGCATAGGACCATCAGTCGCCGCTACGACAAGAATTGCACCATCCATCTGAGCGGCGCCTGTAACCATGTTCTTAACGTAATCGGCATGGCCCGGGCAGTCAACGTGAGCGTAGTGACGTTTTGCGGTCTCGTATTCAACGTGCGATGTGTTAATGGTGATACCACGCTCCTTCTCTTCAGGAGCATTGTCGATCTGATCAAAAGATTTGATCTCGTCTTGTTTGCTGAAACCTTTCTCCGCCAATACCTTGGTGATGGCAGCAGTCAAGGTGGTTTTACCGTGGTCAACATGGCCGATAGTGCCTATGTTAACGTGAGGTTTGTCTCTTAAAAATGTCTCTTTAGCCATAATATTATGTTTAAATGTGTTAATGCAACTAAAACCAAAACTGAGCCGGTGATGGGAATTGAACTCATGACCTCATCCTTACCAAGGATGCGCTCTACCCCTGAGCTACACCGGCTAAAAAGAGCGGAAGACGAGATTCGGACTCGCGACCCTTAGCTTGGAAGGCTAATGCTCTACCAACTGAGCTACTTCCGCTAAAAAAAGTGGGGAGAGCAGGATTCGGACCTACGAAGGCATAAGCCAGCAGATTTACAGTCTGCCCCAGTTGGCCACTTTGGTATCTCCCCAAGCGTCCGGACTGTCTTTTTCCGGACTTTTGAGCCGATGGAGGGAGTTGAACCCACGACCCCGAGATTACAAATCACGTGCTCTAGCCAACTGAGCTACATCGGCAATGATGTTTCCCTTTTGTAAGGGATTGCAAAGATAGGTAAATATTCTCATTCTCCAAAAAATTTTAAGATAATTTTACCTCTTATTTGGAAATGAGACGCATTATTTCAACATAGAGGCTTTCACAGTCGAGACCGCACTCTGAGAGCTGAGCGGCCTGAGTGTCCTGCTTGATGAATTTGTCCGGAATGCCAAACCCCTTGATTGTGAGAGAGTGATCTTTTTCGGCCATATATTCAGTCACAGCCCCGAAAAGTCCTCCTTTCACACATCCGTCCTCAACGGTGACCACAGCATCGCATTCCGCTGCAGCTTTCTCCAATATTTTCGTGTCAAGCGGCTTTAGGTATCTCATATTATATATATAAGGTTTCCTGCCAGTCTGTTTCTCGCATTTCTCGGCAGCCTCAAGTGCGATGCCGGCCATATTACCGATCGTGAACACTGCGACCCTCTCCCCTTCCAAGATCATCTCCCCTCTGCCGGGAGGGAGCATCTCGAACTCACTGTCTCTCCAAGCAGCGCCTTCGCCCCGTCCTCTCGGATAGCGGATTATGAAAGGTCCGTTGTCAGTATGAAGAGCCGTGTACATAAGATTTTTCAACTCGGTCTCATCTTTCGGAGAAGATATGATCACACCCGGAATGCTTCTGTAGGCTGCAAGGTCGAAGCAGCCGTGATGAGTGGCTCCGTCTTCGCCGACAAGCCCCGCCCTGTCGAAACAGAAGACGACAGGAAGTGACTGCAAAGCGGTGTCGTGAATGATCTCATCGTAAGCTCTCTGGGAGAAAGACGAGTAGATGTTGCAGAAAGGCCGCATCCCCTCCGCGGCAAGTCCCGCCGAGAATGTGACCGCGTGCTCTTCCTCGATGCCGACATCGAAGAATCTGTCAGGAAAATCATCTGCGAACTCGTGCATTCCGCAACCGGCTGCCATAGCCGGAGTCACACCGACGATGCGTCTGTCCTCTTTAGCAAGCTGAATCAGAACCGCCCCGAAGACATCCTGATAACGGGCGATCGGGGAATCCGATGTGATTCGCTCACCTGTCTCTGGATCAAAGCGCCCAGGAGCGTGCCAGACGGTAGGATCCGCCTCTGCGGGCGCATAGCCCTTGCCCTTGACCGTGATTGCATGAAGAATACGCGGACCGCGAATGTCCTTAAGCCTCTTAAGCAATGTCACCACTTGCTCAATGTCGTTGCCGTTGATCGGACCGAAATAGCGGAATCCGAGGGCCTCGAAAAGATCGCCTCCGGAAAACCTGACCATCGTAGCCTTGGCGTTGCCGACGAGTTTCTGCATAGCCTTTCTGAAACTTCCCTCTCCGAGCAACTTCCAGATGCTGTCCTTGATCTTGTTGTAGACGGGACTCGTGGTGATGCGCAGAAGATTGTCGTGGAGGGCTCCTATGTTCCTGTCAATGGATATGTTGTTGTCATTGAGGACGACCAGCAGATCAGTTTTGGAATTGCCTGCGTTATTCAAGCCTTCCAGAGCAAGGCCTCCCGTCAAGGCTCCGTCACCGATCAAAGCGACGACTTTGTCTTTAAGTCCTTGCAGTTTTGCCGCCTCCGCAATGCCGAGAGCGGCGGATATGGATGTGGAAGAATGGCCTGTCCCGAAAGCGTCATACTCGCTTTCACTTCTGAGCGGGAATCCGCTGATGCCGTCTTTCTTTCGGTTCTTCTTGAAGATTTCTCTGCGCCCGGTCAATATTTTGTGGGCGTAGGCCTGATGCCCGACATCGAAAACCAATTTGTCCTCAGGAGTGTCAAAGACATAGTGCAGACCGACAATAAGTTCAACCGCGCCCAGACTGGAGGCGAGATGGCCAGGATTCACAGCGCAGCAATCGACCATATATTTACGGATTTCAGCACAGAGGGCTCGTAACTCCTCTATGCTGAATCCTTTAATATCCTTTGGCGAATTAATTCTATCGAGCAAAGACATACTTGAACTGACGACCTCCTTTATTTCTGAATATTCGGTATCTGCAATCCGTAATGCTTGTGTTTGTCAAGTACTTTCACACCGATGGCGATGAAGATGGAAATGACGCCGAAACAAGCGAATATAATTGAAGGAATAGTGTAATCGTAAGAATTTCTTGTCAGTCCGGCGGCAGTGTCGACCACGCCCGTGACACAATACTTGTCAAGCACGTATCCGATTAGAAGCGGAACTCCCCAAAGACCGATGTTCTGTATGTAGAATGTCAGCGACATCGCGGTTCCTAATTGTTTTCCCGGAATGATCTTGGCGACAGACGGCCACATAGCCGAAGGCAGCAAAGCGAAACCGATGCCGAGAAGAGCCATAAGGCCATAAGCCATCCAAGTCTCAGTGATGAAAGGCATAGCGAAAAGAACGTGAACCGCAGTGATTATTCCTGCTCCCAGTATCATCAGATCGGCTCCGTGGCCTTTCTTGTCAAATATGCTGCCGAACACAGGAGTAAGGATGATACAACCGAAAGGAAGGACGCTCGGAATACGACCGGCCACAGCCGCATCGACACCGAATTTGTTGACCATCAGGTCGGAAGCGTATTTCTGGAACGGGAACACCGCAGAGTAGAATAGCACGCAAAGGAAGGCGATCATCCAGAAGGCAGGGTTCTTCAACACTGAAAGGACGTCTTTCCAGCTGAAATCCGCTTCAGCACCGGCAGTGTTTTCCTCACTTCCTGCTTCCGCGAGCTGATTGTCGAGCTTGCGGTCGTAAAGAGTGAAGATGAAGTAAAGCAGGGTTCCGAAAATCAGAAGCAGAAGTCCCGTGAGGACCACGGCTCCGGCTGTTCCGAAATGCTGAGCTATGATAGGGGAAAGAATCATCGCGGCTCCCTGACCGAGACGGGATATGGCCACCTGAACACCCATAGCCAAGGCCATCTCATAGCCGTTGAACCATTTTGCAATGCTCTTGGTGACCGTAACTCCGGCGACTTCGGCTCCCACGCCGAAGGTCGCGAAGCCCATAGAGGCCCAGAAAACCTGTTTTGACATCTGAGTGCCGAAGAAGGTGATGTCTCCGGAAAGGGAGCTGGTGGTCATTGCCCAATATTTCACGGCTATGCCCACTACGCAGATGACGCAGGATGCGAGTCCTGTCTTGCGGACTCCGAGCTTGTCAAGAACCAGTCCGCCGATAATCAGCATAAACAAGAAGACGTTGAACAGTGAGTAGGAGCTTTGAAGCCATCCGTATTCAGTGCTGTTCCAACTGTTATGTTCCTCCAGGAATGTCTTTAGCGGTGAGAATTCATCATTTACAAGATACACGGCGAACATTGTCAGTGCAATGAGCAGAAGAGCGCTCCATCTGATTGCCGCCGAGTCTCTGAGAAATTTCTTAACTGTTGTCATATAATAAAATGTTATTTACCTTTCAATCGTCGCATTTCTGTCCGGACCAAGCGAAATGATTTTGATTGGAACTCCGATGAATTCTTCCATATATCTAATGTAGTCTTTGAACTCTTTTGGAAGTTTGCATTCCTCTCTCACGCCTGTGAGATCAGTGTTCCAGCCTTTGAAAGTCGTGTAGACAGGTTCCACCTCGGCAGCGGTGTCGAATGGAACTTGATCTGTCAATTCTCCGTTGACTTTGTACTTGGTGCAGACCTTGATTTGCTCGAATGCGTCCAGGCAATCAGACTTCATCATTATCAGATCGGTGACTCCATCGATCATACAGGTATATTTCAGCGCTACGAGATCCAGCCAGCCGGTACGACGAGGGCGTCCGGTGACCGCGCCGAATTCGTGTCCGATCTGCCTGAGTCTTTCGCCTGTCTCATCAAATAGTTCTGTTGGGAAAGGGCCGCTGCCGACTCTTGTGCAATAGGCTTTGAAGATGCCGAAAACGTGGCCGATCTTCGAGGGGGCCGCACCGAGACCTGTGCAGACGCCGCCTATGGTGGTTGACGATGAGGTGACGAAAGGATATGAGCCATAGTCCACATCCAGGAGCGATCCTTGGGCTCCTTCCGCAAGCAACGGTTTGTCGTTCAGCCAGTTGTTGACGAAATACTCGCAATCGATCAATTTGAATGTTTTGAGGAATTCGACGGCTTCCATCCACGCTGCCTCGTCTTTGTCGGGATCGCACTCAAAATTGAGGTCTTTAAGCTGCTGAAGATGTCTTTGCTTGAGTTTTTTGAAACGGTCTTTGAAATCAGGGGCGAGAATGTCTCCCACTCTCAGTCCGTGACGGCTTGTCTTGTCTGTGTAGGTGGGTCCGATGCCTTTGAGCGTAGAGCCGATTTTGCCTTTGCCGGCCGCAGCTTCATTAGCCGCGTCCAGAAGTCTGTGGGTAGGCAGAATAAGATGTGCCTTTTTGGATATGAGGATCTTCTGCTGCGGATCAATGCCCATCGACTTGACATTGGCGCATTCTTCCTTGAAGGTCACGGGATCGAGTACGACTCCGTTGCCGATTATGTTTGTGGATTTGTCACGGAAGATTCCTGAAGGGATGCTCCTCACGACGAATGTCTTTCCGTCGAACTGGAGCGAGTGTCCTGCGTTAGGGCCTCCCTGAAATCTGGCGACCGCCGGGTACCTGCCTGCAAGTACATCCACGATTTTTCCTTTTCCCTCGTCTCCCCATTGAAGGCCGAGGACAACATCAATTTTGTTACTATTGCTCATAATTTATTTGTTTACGGCTTCTTACGAGGCCGAGTCTTTCTGATTCTCCTAACATTAAAACGGGAGATCATCCACAACGCTGTCGTCTGCCAAAGGCTTCTGATCGGCAGCTGGCTGTACCGGCACATTCGCCTGCGCCGGTGTTTGCGAGAACTGTGTCTGTCCGCCCTGAGTCGGTGTGAGTTGTGTCGGGATAGATGCTTGGACAGGGTTAGGGGTCTGGCTTACAGAAGAAGGATCCTGTGCAGAAGCCGGATTGTCGGACTTGCGACCAAGAAGCTGAAGGTTGTCAACCACAATCTCCGTCGTGTACTTTTTCACATTGTTCTGATCCGTCCACGAACGAGTCCTGATACGGCCTTCAATAAACAACTGAGTACCCTTCTTAACATATTTCTCAACTATGTCCGCCGAATTTCTCCAAGCCACCAGATTGTGCCATTCGGTGTTTTCTCTCAATTCCCCGTTACGGTCTTTGAAACGCTCAGAAGTCGCAAGAGGGAAAGTAGCGACCTTCGTGTTGTTGGAGCTGTTGCTCCCCTCAATGTAACGAATCTCAGGATCTTTACCCACGTTACCAATTAGCAAAACTTTATTCAATGACATAATACAGCATTTTTAACTGTGCAAGTTACGCAAATTCCTCGTTATTTCCTATTTTGTCAAATAGTTTAGACAAATATCCTCAACCCACAAAGGCAAGTCAAAAAACGGGAGGGCGGCTAAGCGAGGATGGCGCGGGCCATTGAGAGGGCGTCTGGGCGAAGGCCGGTCATAAGTCCGTAACCCGTAAGGGCCTGGTTCAGAAGCCAGGATTGGCCCGGGACATACTGGCAGCCTGTGGAGAGCATTTGCTGACGAAGGGAGCCGGAGAATGAAGGTGTCTTGTAGTTGGCTTCGAGGACGACTTTCGCGGGTCTGGAGTACTTGTACCTGTCTTCTCCGCGAAAATCATCCTCTGAAAGAGAGGCGAGAGCGTCTATGGCCGACGGCACTGTGTAGATGACGAGGTCGCACTCCCTGAAAGCAGCCCTGAAATCGGAAAGAGGGTCTGCTATAAAACCGTACTCAGGCAGTTCGTCAGCAATACTTTGAGCCTTGTCGGGAGTCCTGTTCATCAAGACTGTGGCGAAACCGAGTTCGGCGGCGGCGATTGCGGCCGCTCTTCCAGCACCTCCGCATCCTACAATAAGGGCCTGAGGCTTCCTGTCAAAAAGAGAGCCGAGACTCTGCTGCAGGAACTTGTGAATTTGGATGTACGCCTTGTCACCGAATTTCTCATAAAACTGATTCGTGATGCCAGGAAGATAAGCCTCGGCAAGACTGAGAATGATACCTGTGAAATCCGAATTCCCTCCACAAATCCCTTCATCAGTTTTGAGAAGGAGATTCACAGCCTTGATCTTTAGACATATAGCCGAGAAAACGTCAGCTTTCAAAAACGCCTTCTCCTTAAAAGGGGCAGTCACGTTAATTGCTTTATAATCAGAAAAAAATTTCTCGAACGACTTGTCAAAATCGCTTCCCTCGATCAGGTCATAAGCATATTCCCCGTGGTAAGCCGCTTCAAAAAGCAGCGGGCTCAGAGAAGTCGCGACAGGGTCGCCGATAAGACCGAATTTGTCCATAAAAAATCTATATATTTCTTTGTCTTACAGCTTCGTAGAGAAGAATCGCCGCCGAGACGGACACATTCAAAGAATCAAGGCAGCCGAGCATCGGGATTCTGATGTGCTTGTCGGCAGCCTTTCTCCAGAAGTCGGAAAGGCCGGTCGACTCCGTCCCCATAACAATCGCAACAGAGCCCTTCATATCTGAAGAATAGTACAGATCGGAATCCTGAAGCTGAGCCGTGAGAATGGATATATTATTATCCCTCAGCCACTTGAGAGTCTCATCACCGGAAGCCGTGACTGCCTGGCAGGTAAAGACGGCTCCGACACTCGCTCTGATGAGATTGGGATTCATCAGGTCGGCAAGAGGATCACAGACAATGACGGCATCGGCTCCGGCAGCGTCCGCGCTCCTGAGAACTGCGCCCAAATTGCCTGGTTTCTCGACTGATTCCAGCACCATCACCAGAGGATTCTCTCTCAACCGGATGTCCCTCAAGGACATATCCTTAATCTTAACCTCCGCAATAATGCCCTCGGTAGTGCCTCTATATGCGATTTTACCGTAAATGTAGGCCGGAACCTGTACTATCAGGCATTGCGTATTGATCGAAAGTGCCTTGTCACAAAATTCCTCAAGGGCCTTTTCGCCGAGGATTTCCCCGCATACGAAAAGTGTGTCGGGAACAAACCCGGCGTCAAGGCAATGACCAAGCTCCCTTCTGCCCTCAACCGGAAAGACACCGGAATCGCGCCTCAGTCCTGATTTCTCCTGAAGCGCGATAAGTTCCTTTATTTTAGGATTCTGAGCTGAAGTTATGTTCTCGATTCTCATTTCTAAATCGGCGAAGCCTACTTTCCGGGGCACACCTGTTTGTCCGAGCCGGAAGCAGAGGACTTGTCTTCTTCCTTAGCGACCGGCTTCTCCGGCCTCATCTGAGGGAAGAACAGCACATCCTGAATCGTGGACTGGCCTGTCATAAGCATAGTCAGACGGTCTATCCCGATTCCCAGACCTGAAGTAGGAGGCATTCCGTACTCAAGAGCCCTGAGGAAGTCATAATCAATGAACATAGCCTCGTCATCTCCATTGCTTTTGAGCTTGGCCTGCTCCTCGAATCTCTCTCTCTGATCAATCGGGTCGTTAAGCTCGCTGTAAGCGTTGGCAAGCTCGTGTCCGCAAACGAAAAGTTCGAATCTCTCCGTCAGATCAGGATTGGTGCGATGCCTCTTGGTGAGAGGTGACATCTCAACCGGATAATCTATGATAAAGGTAGGCTGAACCAGATTCTTCTCACAATACTCTCCGAAAAGAGCGTCAATTAGCTTGCCCTTGCCCATAGTCTTCTCAATAGGCACGTTAAGTTTCTGACAGGTGGCTCTCAACTCATCCTCACCCATTCCGGCTATGTCCACGCCGGCATATTCCTTAATCGCCTCAAGCATCGGAAGCCTTCTGAACGGAGCCTTGAAATTGATTTTCTGCCCCTCGACATCAAGCTCGGTCTCGCCGTGAAGCTTGACGGCAATCTTCTCTATCATTTTCTCAATGAAATCCATCATCCAGATGTAATCCTTGTAGGCAACGTAAATCTCCATACAAGTGAACTCAGGATTGTGCGTCTTGTCCATACCCTCGTTACGGAAATCCTTAGCGAATTCGTAGACGCCGGCATATCCCCCGACAATCAATCTCTTGAGATATAGTTCGTTGGCTATCCTCAAATAAAGAGGGATGTCCAATGCGTTGTGGTGAGTGATGAACGGTCTGGCAGTCGCTCCACCGGGGATGGACTGAAGAATGGGGGTCTCCACCTCAAGGCAGCCAGCGTTGTTGAAATACTCGCGCATTGTGGCGATTATCTGAGCTCTCTTGACAAACACGTCACGAACCTGAGGATTCACGATCAGATCCACATACCTCTGCCTGTAACGCAATTCAGGATCGGTGAAAGCATCGTGAACCTTCCCGTCAGCCTCTTTCACAATAGGAAGCACCTTCAGAGACTTGCTCAGGAGAGTGAGCTCCTTCGCGTGAACCGTAAGTTGCCCTGTCTGAGTAAGAAAGGCGAATCCTTTGATGCCGACGATGTCACCGATGTCAAGCAGCTTCTTGAACACAGTGTTGTACATAGTCTTGTCCTCACCGGGACAGATTTCGTCTCTTTTGACATAAACCTGAATCCTTCCGGTGGAATCCTGCAATTCCATAAATGACGCTGCTCCCATAATCCTCCTGGACATAATTCTGCCTGCTATGGCAACGTCCTGACAATTGCCTTTCTCGGGGCTGAACTCATTCGTTATGCTTTCAGCAGTGGCATTTACCGGGTAGAGCGGAGCCGGATAAGGATTTATTCCCAATTCTCTGAGTTTGTCAAGCGACTCCCTCCTGAGTGTTTCCTGTTCACTTAGAATATCTTCCATCTGTTTGATTTTTTACATTTTGATAATCATACAAAAGTAACATAATAAATTCTAAAATTGAAATTTAATAAGTATCTTTGCGTAATATGGGTGTAGAGAAAAAATGGCTTTTAAAGCCTTCGGCAGACCCCGAAAAGGTCACGAGACTTGCGACCGAGCTCGGTATTGACAAAGTGCTTGCGGAACTTCTGGTCAAGAGAGGTGTTGAGACGTTTGACGAGGCTCGTTCTTTTTTCAGGCCGAGTCTGGACAATCTTCACGACCCGTTTCTGATGAAAGATATGGATGCCGCGGTCGATCGCCTCAGCAAGGCCATCAATTCAGGAGAGAAGATCCTCGTGTACGGGGATTACGACGTGGACGGCACCACTGCCGTGTCTTTGGTCTACTCATTCATCAAAAGATTCACTCCAAACACCGATTTCTACATTCCCGACCGTTACGATGAGGGTTACGGCGTGTCCTACAAAGGCATAGACTGGGCCGGTGAGAACAACTTCAAATTGATCATAACTCTGGACTGCGGCATAAAAGCCAACGACAAAGTCGACTACGCCAAATCAAAAGGCATAGACGTCATAATATGCGACCATCACCTTCCGGAAGCGGACCTGCCAAAAGCGGCGGCCGTTCTGGATCCCAAAAGGGAGGATTGTCATTATCCCTTTGACGATCTCTCAGGCTGCGGTGTGGGATTCAAACTCGTGCAGGCATATTCCCAAAAATTCGGCATCCCCTTCGAGACCTTGATTCCCCTGCTGGACCTGCTGGTGGTCAGCATCGCATCGGACTTGGTGTCTATGGTCGGAGAAAACAGAATACTCGCGCACTTCGGACTCAAACAGCTGAACGAGAACCCCTGCCAGGGACTTCTCGCAATGATAACATTGTCCAAACTTGAGCCCGGGCATATCGGGATTGATGACATTGTCTTCAAAATCGGACCGCGAATTAATGCCGCGGGAAGGATGGAGTCCGGACGTCTGGCCGTGGAACTGCTCACATCGACGGATTCAACGACTGCAAAACGTCTCGGAAATGAAATCAACGACAACAACAATGAGCGGAAAAATATTGACAGAGAAATCACAAAAGAGGCTCTGGATATGGTTCAATGCGGAGAATGCCTGTCTTCCAATAATGCTATGATAGTCTATTGCCCTGATTGGAACAAAGGGGTAGTAGGAATTGTGGCGTCGCGTCTCGTGGAGGCGTTCTACAAACCGACCATCGTTCTGGCGAAGTCGAACGGACTTGTCACAGGTTCGGCAAGAAGCGTTCAGGGTTTCGATTTGTATGAGGCGATTGAGAGTTGCTCTGACCTTCTTGAGAATTTCGGCGGACACGTCTATGCCGCGGGACTCACGTTGAAAGAGGAAAATCTTGAGGAATTCAGCAAAAGAATAGATCTGTTCATCGGATGCAAAATCACTCCACAGATGCGTATCCCCGTGATTGACGTGGATTGTCGTCTGGATTTCTCTCAGATAACACCAAAATTTCAGAGAATCCTGAAACAATTTCAGCCTTTCGGCCCCGGCAACGGCAATCCCGTCTTCCTGACTGATGACGTCTATGACGCAGGCAACGGCCGCAAAGTTGGAGCCGGAGGACTGCATCTGAAATTGGATTTGATCCAGGAGACACAGCCATACCACTCGATCCCCGCGATCGCATTCAATATGGCCGATTATTACGACTTCATCCAAGCCGGGAATCCTATTGACATCTGCTATTCAATAGTCGAGAACTATTATCGCGGTGCCACCAATGTTCAGTTGCGCATACGGGACCTGCACGAAAGGAACGAAATAATATAGGTTTCAGCCGCTCTTGAAGAGGGCCTTACGCGATTATCGTCTTTTCCTCATCCAGAATCTTCTTGTACTCAATCGGCATCACTTTCAGGAAATGGCCTGCATAATGGTCCCAATCAGCTAACATACGCCCTGCCAGAGGGCTCTGAGTCGCGTGAAGATGACGCGAAAGGTAGCCCGATAGTTCCTCTTTGTCAGCATCCGTTAGCAAGGTAATCTCCACCATCTCCATATTGCAGAAATAGTCGAAATTGTCATCTTTGTTCCAAACGTAAGCGATGCCTCCGCTCATTCCGGCTGCGAAATTTCTTCCCACCGGCCCGAGAACGACCACACGTCCCCCGGTCATATACTCACAGCAATGATCTCCGACGCCTTCCGCTACCGCCAACGCACCGCTGTTTCGGACGCAGAATCTCTCGCCAACTCTCCCGTTGATGAAGACGGAACCATCAGTCGCACCGTAGAGCACAGTGTTGCCGGCGATGGTGTTGTCCTCAGGACAGAATGCCGCATTCTTGGGAGGGAACATTTCAATCTTCCCGCCCGAAAGGCCTTTTCCGACATAGTCATTCGCATCTCCCTCAAGTCTCAATGTCACGCCTTTGGCAAGGAAAGCCCCGAAACTCTGGCCGGCGGAGCCGCTGAGAGAAATCGTTATGGTGTCGTCGTCAAGCCCCGCGTTCCCGTACCTGGAGGCGATGAGTCCGGAAATCTTAGTACCCACTGACCTGTCCGTGTTGTGGATTGAGCCTGTCAGATTGACAGGAATTCCCGAGCCTATCGCAAGATGAAGCTGCTTGATGAATTCGTCATCCTTGGATTTCAGAGGCTCGTTTCCGAGAGACTCGCCCTCAAAGTGAAGGGCTCCTCCAACCTTAGGGGCGTAAAGTATTCTCTCAAGAGTCGTTTTGCAGTAACGTTTGTCCTCAAGTGGCTTCTGCTCAAGCAGTTCAGTATGCCCGACCGCATCGCTGAGTCTCTTGAAGCCGAGACTTGAGAGATGTTCCCTTACATCACGGGCAAGGAAACGGAAATAATTCTCTATGTCCTCTTCTTTCGCAGCGAACTTGCACAGATAGGCCGGATCCTGGGTCGCAATGCCGACCGGACACTTGTTGGTGTGGCAGCGTCTGTCCATAAGGCAGCCCATAGCTATCAAAGCAGACGTGCCGAAAGCATATTCCTCCGCTCCGAGGAGAGCCATCACGATGACATCGAGACCGGTCTTCAATTCTCCGTCAGCTTGAATGACTACTTTGCCCCGCAGCCCGTTGAGCCGCAGAGTCTGTTGAACCTCCGAGAGGCCATATTC
Organism: Bacteroidales bacterium; assembly: GCA_041667245.1. Lineage (GTDB taxonomy): Bacteria > Bacteroidota > Bacteroidia > Bacteroidales > UBA932 > Cryptobacteroides. Next base: position 15,693 of record JBAYFJ010000026.1, read on the forward strand.
CACAGGCATTCCGGCATAACGCACTGAGCTCAAAGGACTTGCTCCTGTGCCGCCATCAGCTCCGCTTATCACGATTTTGTCAGCCTTCGCTTTCACCACCCCGGCTGCAATCGTACCAACTCCTCCACCTGCGACAAGTTTGACGCTTATCACAGCCTTAGGATTGAGATTCCTTATGTCGAAAATCAGCTGAGCAAGATCTTCTATCGAATAGATGTCGTGATGAGGCGGCGGGGATATGAGCGTGATACCGGGAATGGAGTGGCGGGTCTTTGCCACAAGTTCGTTGACCTTATAGCCCGGAAGCTGGCCTCCCTCTCCCGGTTTCGCTCCCTGTGCCGCCTTTATCTGGATCTCATCCGCATTCACAAGATATTCCGCATTGACCCCGAACCTTCCGGAAGCTATCTGTTTGATGGCGCTTCTGGAAGATGAGCCGTCGCTCGCCTTGACGAATCTTTCCGGATCCTCTCCGCCTTCGCCTGTGTTGCTGGAAGCTCCGATTCTGTTCATAGCCTTGGCCAGAAGTTCGTGCGCCTGTTTGCTTATGGCTCCAAACGACATAGCTCCGGATACGAAATGATGAATGATGGATTCCTCGGACTCCACTTCCTCAATTGGAATAGGCTTGCGATTCCTTATCCCCATCAAGTCCCTCAAGAAAATGGGATATTGCTTATTGTCAGAGAGTTTCGCAAATTTCTGATACTTGTCGTAATCCCCTTCCCTGACGGCTTGTTTCAAAAGACTGACCATTTCCGGAGACCATGCGTGCTGCTCGCCCGTTCTGCGAAAGGCATAATGGCCGTCGTCCGGAAGAGTGTCGCACGTTTCCGACAAGCCTTCCTGATAATCTCTAAGAGTGTCCTTTACGATGTCGTCAAGCGTAAGTCCTCCGACAGGAGAGACGAAGCCTTGGAAATACTCGGAAAGCAATTCTTGCGATAGTCCGATTGAGTCGAACAGCTGGGCTCCGCGGTAACTGCGCAACGTGGATATGCCCAATTTGGAAATGACCTTCTTTATTCCTTTGTCTATCGCCTTGATGTAGTGTTTCTCGGCTGTGTCGTAATCAAGTTGGATTTTCTTCTCCTCCACAAGATTCTCAAGGACTGCGAAGGCCATATACGGGCATACGGCGCTGGCTCCGAAGCCGATAAGCAATGCTATGTGCATAACTTCCCTCGGCTCTGCGGATTCGACTATTACAGCCGTGAGGGTTCGTTTGTGTTTGTTGAGCAGGGACTGATGGATGGCCGCGAGGGCAAGCAGAGAAGGAATCGGAGCAAATTCGTCATTCACTCCCCTGTCACTGATTATTATGTAGTTACAGCCGCTGTCAACCGCGCGCTCAGCTTCGTCGCACAACTCGTTAAGCCTGTTTCTGAGACCCGCGGCCCCCTCGGAGGCCCTAAACAGAATCTTCAGACGGGCTGTCTTGAAACCTTTGTAATCCAGGTGGTCGAGAATGTCAAGTTCCCTGTTGGTAATCAACGGATTCTGAAGACGCACGACTTTACAGTGATCCTCAGCCGGCGTGATCAGGTCACTTGAGGCCGTGCCTATATGCCAGGAAAGGGACATCATCAGATCTTCTCTTATCGGGTCTATGGGCGGGTTGGTGACTTGTGCGAATTTCTGTCTGAAATAGTTGAAAAGTCTTTGAGGCTTTTTTGACAGGAATGCGAGCGGGGTGTCATCGCCCATCGAGCCCATTGCCTCAGTGCTGTTTTCAACCATCGGAAGGATGACTTTGTCGATGTCTTCGGAGGAATAGCCGAACACTTTCAGAAGTTTGTGGAAGTTCTCCACTTTGTGGGTCACTTTTCGTCCTGAAGTCACATCCCTAAGCTGTACTCTGTTCTTTTCCAGCCATTTGGAGTAATTGTGCTCGGAGGCGAGTTCCTCTTTTATGTCATTGTCGCGGCTCAGCTTTCCAGTCTCGGTGTCCACCATCAGAATCTTGCCGGGCAGGAAACGCCCTTTTTCTTTCACCTTGTCCGCGGGGACTTCCAATGCTCCCGTTTCAGAAGCCACCACCATCATTCCGTCAGTGGTTATCAGGTAGCGAGCCGGTCTCAGGCCGTTTCTGTCAAGCATTCCGCCGACATATCTTCCGTCTGAAAAAAGAATGGCGGCTGGGCCGTCCCAAGGATTCATAAATATGCTGTGATAGTCGTAAAAGCCTCTGAGTTCAGGAGATATGGGGTTTTTGTCGTTGAAGCTCTCAGGGATCATCATCGCGAGTGCTCTCGTTAGTGACATTCCTGACATTACGAAGAATTCAAGGATATTGTCAAGCGAGGCGCTGTCGCTGACTCCGGGCTGGAGGATGGGAAGGATGTCGTCGGCTCTTCCGAACTGACGCGCGGCGATTAGCGGGCAAGCGGCTTTTGTCCATATTCTGTTGCCGACTATGGTGTTGATCTCCCCATTGTGGCCTATCATTCTGAACGGCTGCGCAAGATCCCAGCGAGGGAAAGTGTTCGTGGAGAATCTGGAATGGACCAATGCTATAGCGGATGTGTAATAGGGGTCGGACAGGTCTGTGTAGTAGTCTCTTAGCTGCGTTGAGGTCAGCATTCCCTTGTAAACTATCTTTTTCGAGGAGAGACTCACAATGTAGCAGTCTTTGCTGTCTCCGAAGCGTTTTGTCACTTCGCTTTCTATTCTTTTGCGAACGAGATACAGTTTGCGCTCAAGGCTGTCTCCGTTGTCTCCTGTCACAAATATCTGCAGAATTTTCGGCTCGGTTTTGCCCGCATCTTCTCCTAAGGCTGACGGGTCGACAGGGACTTCTCTGATTGGCATAAGAGTTAGTCCGGCGAGTTCCACATATTTGCGGATTATCGAGAGGAACATTTCCTGACTCTTCTTCTCTTTCGGGACGAAGACGAGTCCTGTCCCGTATTTGCCTCTTTCGGGCACGGGGATTCCGTGCAGAAGGATGAACTCGTGAGGAATTTGGGTGAGGATTCCGGCGCCGTCTCCGCTTTTGTTATCGGCTCCCTCAGCTCCTCGGTGGCGCATATTCTCAAGGACTTTGAGTCCGTTTTCGATTATGCAATGGCTTCTGTCGCCGTCTATCTGGACCACAAATCCTACTCCGCACGCATCGTGCTCATTGTCAGGGTTATAAAGGCCTTCGTCCCCTTGTTCCGGGCTCCCTTGTTTCAGCCTCCCTGCACGATTTACCAACTCAGGGCGGAGTGTCGCCAGGTCTTCGGCTTTTAAGCCAAGACTACCTGACACATTCCGCTCATCGGCCCTTGCTTCGCAAAGGCTCCGCCCCTCTTGGGCAACATTCTGATTTCCAACCATTTACTATTCTCCGAATTAAGTTAGAGTTACTCTACTGTTACTAACACGTCCGAAATATAAAAAAATTTCGGGAAATATTTTCAGGCTCCGGAATGAAAATCGTTTTCGGTCTCTTGAGTCTTTCTATTTGGAATAACTTTGTTGTTCAGAGATAAATTGCCTAATTATGCTTATGTGATAATCCGGAATCCACACATCCATTTATCACTTTCTATTCATAATTATAGTATATGGATAATGACGAATACATCAGACAGGGTGAGCCCGACAAAAGGGAGAAGGCTTACGCTTGGCGCACAGCGATCGGTCTGCAAAAAGTGGACGGTCTGAGCACTTCGGATTATCTCAATACTACCGCTGAAAGGAATATCAACGGCGACATTGACATAGCGGCTGCACAGTCGCTGATTAAAAGTTACTATAAATTCAAAACTCTTAGCACTCCGTCTGACTTTGGTATGGAAGAGGCAGACATCGTTGCATCTCACATTGCTGAATTGCTTAATGAAGTGTCGTTTTCATTTTCATTCCCCGGTCTTCTTTCGGTACACCGTCGTCTGTTTGACGGTGTGTTCAAGTTCTCCGGAAAGATTCGTGACTACGACATTACAAAATCCGAATGGGTACTTGGCGGAGACACAGTTACATACGTCAACGCTATCGACTTGAAAGACACTATTGAGTACGATTTGGATCAGGAAAAGATATTCAATTATCAGGGTCTCTCTTTGGATGCCATTGTCGGACATATCACGACATTCGTTCGTGATTTATGGCAAATTCATCCGTTCGGAGAGGGTAACACACGAACAATAGCGGTGTTTGTGATAAAATATTTGCGGTCTATTGGTTTTAAGGTTGAGATTGATTTGTTTGCTGAGAGCTCCTGGTATTTCCGTAACTCGCTGGTCAGGGCCAATTATCGCAATGTCGCAAAAGGCATCGAACCTGATTCCACATTTCTGATTCGTTTCTTCCGCAACTTTCTGATGGGAGAGCGCAATGAATTGAGAAACAGATATATGGTGGTCAAGCCGCCTGAAGGATGGGAAGAACGGACCGGAAATGGCGGCGATGTCGTAAAAGAAGACTCCGATGTCGTAAAAGATGTCGTAAAAGGGATATGCTCCCGCATCAGGAAGAATCCGTTATGCACTGCCGAATCATTAGCCGCAGATCTTAATATTTCGAGCAGACAGGTGCAGCGAATAATGCAAAGGCTTAAATCTGAAGGGGTGCTTGTCCGGATAGGTGGAAGAAAAGAAGGTCATTGGGAAATTCAGGACGGGACAGATTTCAGGTGAAAAAGGCTTCAGAATGGCACAAATTGCCATAGCAGGGTGAAATTTTCCCCTTTATAGCATCTGGACATTGAATTTTGCGCTCCAAATTGCAAATTCCTCTTGACGTTGACAGTTAGAATGCACAGGAGGCCGATTTTCTGTCAAAGGGTCGGGACAAATTTAGGGCAAAGGGCCACTGAAAGCGCTGGTTGGTGATTCCGGAAAAAGAGCCGCTACCCTTTGACAGATAGGCGGCGTCAGCCGCCCGCTGACGAATGTCAGCGCATCGCCCCTTGGGGCAGCCAGCTTCGCTGGCGGGGGATTAGACATCGGACTCGACATCGCAAGATGTCGCAATCTACGTCTGCCCTGCAGACGATTTGATGTCAAAGTGTCGGGACAAATTTCGGGCAAAGTGCCACTGAAAGCGCTGGTTGGTGATTCCGGAAAAAGAGCTGCTACCCTTTGACACACAGATTGCACAGGAGACCGTTTTTGCGTCAAAGGGTCGTGAAGAGATGGTGAGGTGAGGACGGAGGGAAGGGAGAGGTCGGGAAGAGGATGGAACGGGAGAGGATGGAACTGGAAGAGGATGGAACTGGAAGAGGATGGAACTGGAA
>JBAYFJ010000027.1:0-20140 GCA_041667245.1 Bacteroidales bacterium
ACACTAATTTAAAAATCAAATCAAAATGAAATTACTTTTTATACCGTCCATAATGAACAAAGACTGGAGCCATTTAAATGGACTCTTGGCCGTTTTAGCAGTCTTATATTCCTGCGTATTTGTATCTGTACTCATTGACCTATTTTTCGGAGTAAAGCGAGCTAAACAATTGAAAGTGGTCCGTACAAGTTTCGGCTATCGCCGTACTATTACAAAATTGACCAGTTACTTTGGTTTAATGATAATGCTAACTATTGGCGACATAGTCGCCAGCGTTGTGTTTGAAATGCCCTATTTTACGGTTGTCGGTGCGATTGGGATTGTCTTAATAGAGGCGAAATCCGTGTTTGAAAACCTCAGGCAGGAGAATAAAAACGTTGATGATATCCAAAAAGTGTTGCTGAAGATCTTTGAAAACAAAGAGGAAATACAAGCTCTCATTTCATTCTTAAACTCAAAAAAACAGGAGGAATAAATATGAAATCGAGAGGACTTCGGAACAATAATCCATTGAATATCCGGCACAATGCCGATAATTTTAAAGGAGAAATCAAAGGTAGAGATAAAAGTTTTAAAACTTTCTCGTCAATGCCTTACGGCTACAGAGCAGCCTTTGTAACGCTTGCAACCTATCTTTCGAGAGGATGGAACACAATTGAAACGATAATATCGAAGTGGGCACCACCTGCCGAAAATGATACAGAAGGCTACATTGCCAAAGTTGAAAAGTGGTCAGGTGTTCCAAGAAACAAAGTATTGACCGCTTTTGATGGCTCTGACTACATTCTAATTGTTGCGGCAATGAGTTTTGTGGAAAACGGACGAAACGCCGACATTTCAGCAGTACAGGCAGGATTTAATCTACAAACTAAAATCAAGATCCAATGAAAAAGATACTTTTTTTCTCAGTAATAGCAACGATGTTGTATTCCTGCAAATCGGTAAAACACATTCCAGTAGAAACAACAAAAATTGAATACCGGGATAATTTCGTCAAAGACTCAATTTTCCGTTACGATTCAGTTTTTGTCAAGGACAAAGGCGATACGCTAATTTTGGAACGGTACAGTTATCTTTACAAAAACAAGATTGTCAAAGATTCAATCTTTATCAATGATACAATTCGCGTTCCCTATCCGGTGGAAGTGATCAAACAGGTAAAAGCCCCATTGACAGGCTGGCAAAATTTCCAAATCTGGTGCGGTCGTATTTCTCTATTTGTTTTGTTGCTTATTGGCGTTTACTTACTGTGGCGATTAAAGCAGTTCTAAGGCTGTTTTCTACTAAATCAAATCTCACTCATTCGAGTGGGATTTTTTGTTCTAAAACAGTCCAATATGTCCAAATAAGTACTATATTTGCACGGTATTTATGTTATATATTTTTATCTATCAAAATACACTTAAATAACATATTATCAGCAATTTAATTTTTATTTATATCGATTTTTTATTTGTTTCATATTTGCAACATGCGTTTGTAAGTGCCTGATATAATGCACTAATCACTTTTGAAGAAGGAAGATAACGCTTTGAGAATAAGCGGGACATCTCCCCATTCCGTTACCAGATAATAGTAACCTAACGCTCTGACAAACCGAGCTTGAGCTTCGTAACTGTCTCGGGAGTCGGGATTGGAATACGTCACATCGTCAAGATGGGAAATCAATGTGTTGGCTCTGACGATGCTTTTGTAGATTTGAGTGTAGCGGTTGTAAACGTAGGCATTCTCCTCATTGAGAGAATAATTGTAGAATTGATAGGGGATTCCGCTGTTTGCTCCGGCATCAGTCACCGCTGTTTCGTGTGCTCTGACATCAGAGAAATAATAGCCGTTTGTGAAATAGAAGCTCTGTTTCAATGACGCATAGACACCGTTCATTGAAGTGTGGATGTCGTCCTCGTTTTCGTAGAAGTTGTCTTCCGTCACAGAATTGGGATCATACTCATTGAGGAAATCATTGCATGACCAAGCAAGAATCGCAGTTGCCAGAAGGCAGAATATATTATTAATGGATTTCATTTTCAACTCAATTAAAATGTGAGATTCAAGCCGGCTGAGAATATTCTGGAAAGAGGATAACATCCCCAGTCGAAACCAGGAGTCAAATTGCTTGATTTGTAGGAAACCTCAGGATTGTAACCTCTGTACTTGGTGAGCGTGAAAAGGTTGTCGCCGCTCAGATAGACTCTGGCTGACGCGATTCTTAAGGTTTTAAGGAATTTGTCAGGCAATTTGTATCCTAAAGTAATGTTAGCCAGCCTAACGAAGGAAGCGTCTTCCACATAATAACTTGGAAGCTTAAGGGACGTGTTTGTCGTGGCTATTCTGGAGGCGATAGGAACGCTTCCGTTGCCGGTAAGGTCGTTGGAAACATATCTGTCCTTTACCACGGCGTATTGATTGGATGAGCCTTCCAAGTTGTAGAGGTAGTAGTCTTGGAAATTGATGACCTCGCCGCCGTAAGAAAATGCCAGACTTAAATTGAAGTCGAATCCTTTCCATGCTAACGATGTGTTGAAACCGCCCGTGAAATCAGGGTAAGCATCTCCGAGTGTTGTTTTGTCAGAAGAATTGATCACTCCGTCCTCGTTAGTGTCCTTCCAGATTATGTTGCCGTAAGAAAGATCGGACAGACTGTAGGAGCCGACCGCAGGGCCTTTTAGCTCATAGCCCTTAGGAAAGGAATTACCGTTGTCGATGTAGACTTTTCTGTCAAGAAGCGTGTTGTTGTAGTCTTCCAATGACATAATGCCCTCAGCTTTATAGCCATAATAGGTACCGACGGGATAGCCTTCTTTCGTAATGTGAGTGCCTACTGAGCGCTCGGTGACAGAAATAATGTCATCAATGTCACCCATATCAAGTACCTTGTTGCGATTGACTGAGATGTTGCCGCTTACATTCCAAGCGACCTGTCCCTGAAGAAGTCTTGCGTCAATCTGAAAATCGAATCCCCTGTTTCTGATTTTAGCTCCTTCCAAATTTGTCAAGGTTGAGGTTGAGCCGGATATTGCTGAAATGGGCTGATTGTAAAGAATGTCTGAAGAAATGGAATTGTACCAGTTGCCGATCAGGTTGATTCTGCCGTTAAAGAAACCTAAGTCAAGACCAAGGTTTGTCTGTGTGGTTCTCTCCCATCCGAGAGCGCTGTCCGTGAATGAGCCTTCGTATGTTGATGTCTGAGCTGAGGCTCCATCGGCATAGCTTCCTGTGTCTATAGATGATATGCTGGAATAATTGCCGATGTCGTTGTTGCCGCTTTGTCCCCAGCTAACTCTCAATCTTGTCATTGAAACAACATCCTTCAGGTTCTTGAAAAATGCCTCGTTGGAAAGTGTCCATCCGGCTGACACTGAAGGAAAATAGCCCCATCTGTTGTCTGAGCCGAATCGTGAAGAGCCGTCTGCTCGGAATGAGCCGGTCAACGTGTAGAGTTCCTTATAGGCGTAGCTGACTCTGGACAGATAGGATAGCATTGACCAAGCTGCTTTTCTGGTTGAATAAAGCGAAATGTCCGAGGCGTCTGATCCGTGCGCCGTAACTTCGTGGATTCTGTCGTCCGAGAATCCGGTAGCCTCAACTCCTATCCGGTCGTAGGTCTTCTTCTGCATAGTGTAGCCGGCTAAAGCGTCAATGTGATGATCCCCAAACTGCTTTTTGTAGCTCAGTGTGGCTTCTCCAAGGTGATCCACGTCGTAGGTGGAAGTGGAACGGCAGATGTTGTAGGTCGCAAGGTCAGCGCTATAGGCTACACTGCTGTTTCTGCCGATGCTCATTGGACGATAATAATTGTACCTGTAGTTGTACCACTCCTGAGCATATCTTGCGGAAAACTTCAGATCATGAAGAATGTCATATTCGGCGTTGAGATTGAGATTGTGACGAGACATCTTCTCTTTAATGTCAAGCTCATTTGCTATGACCAAAGGATTCTCCGGAAAATTCATACCCCATTCGGTCTTCATCGCAATCATCTCACTTCTGGCGTAGTCTCCGTCAGAAGTGTAGACAGGCAAGTTTGGCAAATACATCAGCGCACTCTGGATTATGCCATCGTTAATCATTCTTCCTTCTGCTTGAACTACTTTGTTCTTGGCGTCATACATCGAATAACTGAACTTGACGTTTAGTTTGGGATTGATCTGAGCATCGAGGTTCAAGCGGGCTGTCAGCCGTTTGTGATTGGAAGGAGAAATAATTCCATCCTGATCAACAAGACCAACGCTTGCCATATACTTTACGGTCTTTGTCCCTCCGGTTACAGAGATGTTATGCCTCATTATCGCCGCATTGGAGTACAATGCGTCTTGCCAGTCAGTGTTGTACTTTGGCTCAACGGCCGATCTCGTCGTGAAATCGTAGAACATATCTGGGATTCCGACATTAGCAAGCGAGAATCCTTTTGCAGTTCGGATTGTGTTGTCGTCATAAGGACTCCACGAGACACCTGCAGCTGTTGCCAACAGTCGGTAGGAATTGTTTCTTGCGTCAATAATAAGATCTCTGTACTCGTAGGCATCAAGCAGGTCCACCTTATGATCAAGTTGTTGGATGCCATAGGAGAAATCATAAGAAACTTTGGCCTTTTCTCCTTCCTTGCCTCTCTTGGTTGTGATAAGCACTACGCCTGACGCTCCTCTGGAGCCGTAGATCGCACAGGCTGAGGCATCCTTCAAGATGTCAATGCTTTCAATGTCTCCCGGGTTGATGTACACGTCCTCTGATGCGGGGAACCCGTCAATGACGTAAAGAGGATCGGAATTGGCGGTGAGTGAGTTGACGCCCCTGACTCTGATCTGAACTCCGTCTCCCGGAGCGCCGCTGGTTTGTTTGACTTCCACTCCTGCCACCTTGCCGACAAGTGACTGTCCTGCGGTCGGTACCGTTGTCGTTATCTCGGATGATTTGACACTTGCGATTGAACCGGTGAAGTCACTCTTTCTCATCGGCGAGTAACCGACGACCAGAACTTCTGACAGCTGTTCAAGATTTTCTTTGAGGACGATGTTGATTACGGATTGATTGCCGACCTTGATTGTCTGTGAGTAAAAACCGAGAAAGTCAAAAATCAACACCTCGTCCTTAGTGGCCATTATTGAGTATTTTCCGTCTAAGTCTGTGATGACACCGCGATTGGAAGAGCCTTTGACTATGACGCTGGTTCCCGCAAGCGGATCTCCGCGATCAGTCTTGACAATTCCCGTGATCTTGGACATCTTCGGCGATTCATCTGAACTTGCCGACTTGGAAATGACTATTCTGCCTCCTTCCACCACCGCTTTCAGCCTTTGAGACGAGAGCGCTCTGTCCACCAAAGAGACTATGTCTTCGTCGACTGCGACTAAATCGATGACTTTTTCAAGGTCTATTTCAGAATTCTTGTAAGCAAATGAGAACCCGCTTTGAGATTCGAGTTTTTTTAAGAATTCTGACACGGGCAAGTTTTTGAAACTGCCCTTAACGGTTCTGTTCTGAGAAAAAGCGGGGAAGAAAAGCATTGATACCAATGCCGTTACAAGCGCTTTTCTGAATAGGACCGAAACTCCCGCAAGGGAATGATGGCTTTCAGATAACATCTTTTGGTTAATTTAAGTAATTATTAGTGTTTTTGATTTGTAATCAGGACATTGTGCTCATCCGTCACTTTACATTCAATCGGGACAAGAAGCTCCATAACTTTCAGAGTCTCCTGCAACGGTTCGGGAATCAATTTGAACGAAAGCCTATCCGACAGATTGACCCCGGCATCAACCGTGACGTTTATGTTGTACCAATGTTCGAGATTTAGGATTATGTTAGACAATGTTTCATTGTCGAAATAGATGTAGTTTTTTGTCCAGTTGCTATAGTTCTCGCTATTGACTTTTCTGACAGATAGGGTGTTTGCTTTTGTGTTGTAGACACAGTTCTCTCCCGGCGAGAGGATAACATCTGAGAAAGAAGCGCATGACACCTGTACTTTTCCGCTTTGCAACGTTACCTCGTCATTGTCTGAGAAGTAGGAATGTCTGACATTGAACTTTGTTCCGAGAACCTTTATGTCGAGATCACCTGCTTCTACTATGAATGGTCTTCCGTCTTTGGCCACATCAAAAAACGCCTCACCTTCCAGTTTGACTTTTCTGAAACGAGAAGTCGTGAAATCTCCGGAATACGCCAATTTCCCACCGGAATTCAGCCAGATGTGCGAACCGTCGGGAAGCTCAAAATCTCCTTTGGAATTGGAGGAAGCGACAAGGCAGGTAACTGACTCGCTCTTGTCAGTCCGCAGCACAACATACTCCACAGTCATCATCACGAACACGACAATAATCGCTGCGGCTATGGACAGCCATCTTGACAAGCCCCTCTTGTCATAATGAGATGCGGCCTCCTTGGCGAAGTTCGGTACTCCGATACGCCTGTGAATGTCCATAAGCATGGAAATACGAAAGTCATCTGACATTTCCGCTCCGCTTTTCATTACTTTCCCCCATTCGTTCTCAAGAGCCTTGGAGACGTCAGAAGTGTCTTTCTTGGACAAAAGCCAGAAAAAGAAATGCTCCCGTACCTTTTTCGGTACGGAATGACTCGAGTAAAGACTGATAATTCTGTTGATAAGATTCATTGCTTCTGTTTTTGGCACACCTGTGGGTGCTCTCCGACAATAAAGACGGACAGCATTCGTTCTACCCTAAGTGTTATTTGAAAATTAGATAAAAAACAAGACAATTGCTTGAATGACTTTTTTTAAGTCTTGCAAGGCCTGTGAAATGTGATATTCGACGGTCTTCTGACTTATGCCTAATTTCTTGGCTATCTCAGAATAGGTCATTCCTTCTTTTCTACTCAATAGAAACGCTTCTGAGCGGCGTTTTGGCATAATGGTCAGAGCAATTTCAATCATCATCATAAGGTCAGCGGCTTCGACTTCCTTACTCAAATCGCCTCCTATCAGTTCTCTGTAATTGTCTATGTTGCCGGGCATCTCAAACTTGACGCTTTTCTTTGACAGCCAGTCGTAGATAGCGTTTCTGGTGGAAATGAAGAGATAAGAGGAGAAGGATTTAATCGAATTGGATTCGGATCTGCGTTCCCACAGGCGTGTGAAGACGTTCTGAACGATGTCTTCAGCCACTGCCTTTTCCTTTAGTATGGAGACTGCGAATTTCTCGGCTTTTGGATAATAGTGTACGTACAATTCGTCAAAAGCTTGAACTGAGCCTTTCTGTAATTGTCTCAACGTCTCTTTTTCCGAATCTCTCATTTGCTGATTATTCATTTATGTCGCAAACTTACAAAAAAGTTACTTAGCAGCCGGAGCCGTCGATATTGCAGGCTGCCACTTCTGACGTCTTCTTAGCCTTTAGTCCGGCGTCTTCGGGAGAAAATGTAACGGATCCGTCTTCCAAAATGAAGCAAGGGATGCCGATTGATCCGTTGGCCTTGACAGCGTCAAACGCCGAATGACGGTCCCTCAACAGCAGGAACTCTTTCAAATCCCTGACATTCTTGCCGATGTCCACTAATTGATAATTCTTGTCGCCCTTCGCCTGCCGTTTAACAGAAACGCAGTCGGGGCAGGTCTCCATAACATAAATTTTCACCATAGACTTTTTTGCGGCAGTAGATTTTACCGCTTTTGCAAAGATATTAATTTCTCGGTGATATTCTCTTTATACCGTCCCTTCATTTCTTCCGGCAGAAAGGACAGGTCGATAAACTCAAACCACTTGTCGCAAACTCTTCCGAATTTGGCCAGCAGATTCTCAATAATTTTCGGCTCCAAATCGGTAATCCGCATTGCTGTCTCAAAATCCGAGCGTTTTATCCTGCGTTTTTTGCCATTGAGAGTTAATGCCAGTTCCTCTGTGTCTTCAGGCATTACAAGTGCTGTGGATACCAAATCGTATGCCGGTGTAAGTGAGTAGTCGCCTTTCCGTGAACTGTAGAGAGAAAAATTTTTCAAGTGCATATCAGCGTTTCCGGTAATCCACGAAAACAAGACCTGTTCCCAGAAGCTAACCACGTCAAGTTTTGGCGAGGAGGAGTGACGCATTATTATTTTTGCAATCTGTTCGTAAGACCCTTTATATTTGTATTCTGTCAGGCGTTCGGATAGCTGGCACATATCTTCCATCGCCAACTTATCCCCAGTAGAATCTCTATCAATGCGTTTAGTTATGTAGGCTAATTCCCCATCTTCAAAACGCACGAGCGAATGAGGTACCACCTTCATCTTCGCCAACTGTGCAAGGTGCATAGTCAAGTCTTCTACCTCAGGCAAATAGTCAAATCGCTCCGTTTGGGGTTTTAGGATGTAACGTCCCCACAATCCGACAATCGTGAAGCGTTGACGCTCTCCTTTTTTGCTCTCTACATCAAGAGACAGTTTCGGCTGTACGCCCGTAATGGTGACTTGTGAGCGTACTGTCTGTTCGGCTAATAAGGCAATCTCATTTTTTGCATAAGATAGCAGCGGTGGAACTGTATTTCCGAATATCTTCTTTGCACAACGAGAGTGAAAGTCTTTCTCACCTTCGGCCAATTCTTGATAACAATATAAACATCTTTTCATAGCAGCTCCTCGTTATTTGTAGGTACCACGCTCACCGAACCTATGCAATCTTTGCAGCAGGCAAGTAATAATGACATTCTGTCGCGGCGATTGATTTTCCAGTTTTTTTCGATGATGTCAAGAAGCCAGCCTTCTGGTATCAATCCATCAAAAAACGGAAACAGTATCTTTCCGTTGTACGTCTTGTCACTTAATGGCAGGGTCAGACTGATTGCCTCTGCATTCTCAGAATTAAGATATTCAGGGTCATACTTAAATGAGTAGCCATTCTCATCTTCTGTCAGAATGCCTGCGAATATGTCGTGATTGAGGATTCTGGCTTGTCTCATAGATTAATGTTTCTGTCGATGTGAATGACGCCCACCTTTGCGCCGAAGAGGCTCAGCACTTGATTCACCTTGTCGAGACGTAATGTCTCTTTGCCTTGCTCTAATTCTCGCACGAAACGTAACCCGACCCCGGATTTTTCCGAGAGGTCCACTTGGGTCAAACCGTGCTCTTTGCGCATCAGTTTTACGTATCCGGATAAAGATGTTGTGTCCATATTATACCCTTTTGGGTGCAAATATAGTCTTAATTTGTTAATTTGCAACCGTTCGGGTATAAATTGCCGATATTGTTGATGTTTACACCCGATAAGGTATATCACGCCGGAACTTCGTCTTAGGTGGCGCACAGCTCTTAGACAGAAGTTTTTTGGGAATTATGCAGAACAAACAGTATGTTTTGAGTTTGTCTTGTTGACAAAAGTTTCGTCTTTACTCGAAACTTTTGTGTGTTTTTGTGAATCTGTCGAGTATGGACGAAAGATTTTCAGATAGTTTCCGGCAACCTCTTTTTTACTTATATTTGTAGAATTATGAGACATTTTCTGACCACAATAGTTTTAGTGACACTCGTTCTTGCTTCCTGCTCCGTTCAGAGGGAGGCGTGGAACGTGAAGACCACCTTCCAGACCGGGGCACAATGGCGGCCGACAATTGACATCAGGGCCGACGCGGTGATGGTCTACGGCGTCAACGGCAATCCCACAAACAAACATTGGGACATCCCTTTTGAAGAGAGGTTGAAGTCCTGGAGAGACAAAGGCTATGCCACTCACTATATGACAGGCATCGCCTGGGGACAGTACAAGGACTATTTTACCGGAGAATGGGACGGTAAGTCTCATCTTGACGAAGGCCAGGTACAGGCGAGCGGAGACACAATCTGGCATGGGCATCTGGTCCCGTACATTGTGCCTACTGACAATTATCTGAACTATTTCAAGGAGAAGCACATCAAGAGAGTGATTGATGCCGGCGTCGACCATATCTTTCTTGAGGAACCGGAATTCTGGGCCCGTGCGGGCTACAGCGATGCTTTCAAGCGTGAGTGGGCGGCCTATTACGGCTTCCCGTGGAGACCACAGCACGAGTCCGCCGAGAATTTGTTCCTTTCCGGCAAACTCAAGTATCATCTCTATTACAAGGCTTTGGACGAGGCTTTCACTTATGCCAAGGATTACGGCAAGTCGAAGGGAATGGATGTGAAATGCTATGTTCCGACGCATTCGCTGCTGAATTATTCGCAGTGGAGCATTGTAAGTCCGGAGGCGAGTCTGGCTTCGCTGCCTTGCGTGGACGGTTACATCGCTCAGGTTTGGACCGGCACTTCGAGAGAGAAGAATTTCTTCAACGGAATCAAAAAGGAAAGAGTATTTGAAAATTCATATCTGGAATATGGATGTATGGCCTCAATGACGGCTCCGACCGGCAGAGATGTCTTTTTCCTCACTGATCCTATCGAGGATCGTCCTCGAGACTGGAAAGACTACAAGAAGAATTATCAAGCCACTTTCACCGCCCAGCTTCTGTACCCGGAGATTGACAGTTACGAGGTAATGCCATGGCCTGAAAGAATTTACGAAGGGTATTACAAAGAGAGTCCTGACGGGGACAAGAAGATACGCATTCCGAAGGACTATTCTGCGATGATGCAGATTATGATCAATTCGCTCAACGATATTCCTAAATCGGGGAACAAACTCTCAGGTTCTCAGGGAGTTAGCGTTCTTATGGCTAATTCGCTGATGTTTCAGAGAGGGGAAGTTGAGGGATATTCCGACCCTCAGTTGTCTGATTTTTACGGGCTTGCGATGCCTTTCGTGAAGAGAGGAGTGCCGGTAGGAATCGTGCATTTGGAAAACACCGGCTACAAAGCTGCTTTGGCAGACACCAAAGTGCTGCTGATGACCTACTCAAACATGAAGCCTATGGATGCTGAGTGCCATATTGATTTGTCTCGCTGGGTTAAGGAAGGCGGCAGTCTTATCTATTGCTCGACTGACGAGGATCCGTTCCAGAACGTGAAAGAATGGTGGAATGAGGGGGAATATTCATTCAGCAGGCCTTCCGATCATCTGTTTTCGCTTCTCGGAGTGCCTGCCGGTGCCGAGTCCGGTCTGTATCAATGCGGGGACGGCAAATTGTGGGTTATACGTCAGGATCCCAAGGATTTCGTGATGAACGCAGGAGGGGACAAAGTGCTGGTTGAGGCTGTGTCTTCTCTCTATGGCGATGCTCTGGAATTCAAGAATTCATTCAGACTTGAAAGAGGACCTTATCTTCTGGTTGCGGCTATTGACGAAAGCGTCTCTTCGGAGCCTGTCGAGGTCAGCGGAATGTTGATAGATTTGTTTGATCCTGACATTCCTGTCTACAGTAAGAAAGTTATCCCCGAGGGTGCTCAAGGCTATTTTTATGACATTAGCAAAGCGGACGGAGGCAAGGCGAAAGTACTTGCCGGCTCTTCGAGAGTGTACGGCGAGTCTCTCAAGAGATCGAGATATTCGTTCTTGTCCAAGAGTCCCGAGAACACTCTGAACGTATCCAGAATCCTGCTTCCAGCCGAGCCCGAGAGCGTGACCGTGGATGGAAGGGAGACTTTCTCGAAAGAAAATTGGGATGCAGGGAGCAAAACTTATCTTTTGAGATTTGACAACAGCCCCGATGGTGTGGGAGTGACTATAAAATGGTAATAATCATTAACAAAAACTGATATGACAAAAAAGTTCTTCGCCCCATTATTGTTTTTATTTATAGCTGTCACGACAATGGCCGGACAACGCTCAGAATTGAGAGCGTCAGCTTATCCGCTCGTGACCATAGACCCCTACACCAGCGCATGGTCGGGTTCGAACGCCCTTTACGAATCCCAAGTTTGCCATTGGACAGGCAGGGAAATGCCTCTTTACGGCGCATTGGAGGTAGACGGCGTAATCTACAGGTTTATGGGTGATCAGGCTTCCGACATTGAGGGACCTGCGATGCAGCAATATGCTGATGTTCAGGCCACTCAGACTCATTATCGCTTCACCTGCGGTTTCGTGGAACTCGACATCACATTCACGGCTCCCGCTCTGATGGACAATCTCAATCTTTTGAGCCGTCCGGTAAATTACATTACTTACGAAGTCCGCTCCACTGACGGGGACAAGCACGATGTCCGAATCTATTTCGAGGCATCGCCTTTGTGGGCGGCGGACAAGCCGGAACAGCCTACTTTCAGCGAGACCTTCCGCAAAAATGATATGGTGTTTCTGAAAGCCGGGACTAAGACTCAGAACGTTCTTGGCAAGAAAGGCGACGCTGTGCGCATCGACTGGGGTTATTTCTATATGGTAAGCGGTTCCAAGGACGTTAAATCCGCTGTCGGAGCCGGGGCTGATTTGAGGCACGCTTTCAGATTCAAAGAGCAGCTTTCGACTAAGAGCGGAGACAATGCGGATATGGCTTTGTCCCGTAATCTCGGGAGGGTGTCTAAGGGTGGCGGCCGCATTATGATCGGCTATGATGACATTTATTCCATTCAGTATTTCGGTACCAATCTCAGGCCTTACTGGAACAAGAACGGAAACAAAACCATTGAGAATGAGTTTCTTAGAGCTAAAATTGAGTACAAGGCCATCGTTAAGAAATGCGATGAGTTCGATGCCGGACTGATGGATGACGCGACGGCTTCGGGTGGCAGGAAGTATGCGGAGCTATGCGCTTTGGCTTACCGTCAGGTTATGGCGGCTCACAAATTGGTGGAGGCTCCTAACGGTGACCTTCTCTGGCTTTCCAAGGAAAACAACAGCAACGGTTCCATCGGTACCGTGGACATCACTTATCCTTCGGCTCCGATGTTCCTGCTCTACAATCCGAAACTTGCGGAGGGTATGATGAACCACATTTTCTATTACAGCGAAAGCGGAAAATGGACCAAACCTTTCCCTGCACATGATGTGGGCACCTATCCTCTTGCCAACGGTCAGACTTACGGAGGGGATATGCCTGTCGAGGAGGCCGGCAATATGCTCATAACCACTGCCGCCGTGTGCCATTATGAGAACAGCGTCGAATATGCCGCTAAGCATTGGGACACTCTAACCGAGTGGACGGAATATCTTCTGAAATTCGGTCTTGATCCTGAGAATCAGCTTTGTACCGACGATTTCGCAGGGCATTTCGCACATAATGCGAATTTGTCCATTAAGGCTATTCTGGGAATAGCTTCCTACGGTTATATGGCTAAGCTTCTCGGTCACGAGGAGGATGCTTCCAAATATACGGAATTGGCCAAAGGGATGGCTGCGGAGTGGATGAGGATGGCTGATGACGGGGATCATTACCGTCTGACTTTTGACAAGCCGGGCACATGGAGCCAGAAATACAATCTCGTTTGGGACAAGCTTCTTGGGCTGAACATATTCCCTTCTTCCGTGGCCGAGAAGGAGATTGCTTACTACAAGACGGTTACCAATGTCTACGGTCTTCCTCTTGACAACAGGAAAATGTACACGAAGACCGATTGGGAGGTCTGGACGGCTACTATGGCGAATTCCAAAGAGGATTTTGAGTTCTTCCTTGATCGCGTCTACAGATTCGAGAACGAGACTGTGGACAGGGTCCCTATGTCGGACTGGGTGTTCACGGACAAGCCTCAGAGGAAAGGATTCAAAGCCCGCTCGGTTGTGGGAGGTTATTTCATAAAAATGCTTGAGAACAATGAAAACTAAATTTCTTTTTTTAGCGGTTATATTCGCTTTTGCTTGCTCTTGCTCGGAATCCACTCAAAAGGGTCAGTCTTATCCAGTTGATTATGTTAGCACTTTGGTGGGCTCGCTGTCAAAGCATTCCCTATCTACCGGCAATACCTATCCGGCGGTCGCACTGCCTTGGGGCATGAACTTCTGGACTCCTCAGACAGGAAAGATGGGGGACGGCTGGGCTTATGTCTACACTTCCGACAAAATCCGCGGTCTGAAACAGACTCATCAGCCTTCTCCTTGGATCAATGATTACGGCCAGTTCTCGATTATGCCTGTCACTACCGGTCCTGTTTTCGACGAGGAAGCCCGCGCAAGCTGGTTCTCGCATAAGGCTGAGGAGGCGAGACCCTATTATTATAAGGTCTATCTTGCCGATCACGATGTTCTCGCGGAAGTCACTCCCACGGAGCGTGCGGCGGCATTTCGTCTGACATATCCTCAGAAGGACACTTCTTTTTTCGTGGTGGATGCCTTTGACAGAGGCTCTTACGTGAAAGTGATTCCGGAGTCCAACACAATAGTGGGTTACACTACTCGAAATTCAGGGGGCGTTTCAGATAATTTCAAAAACTGGTTTGTGGTGAAGTCGGACACTCCTTTTTCTTTTGTCGAGACTGTCGCTGACGGGGTAGCGGGCCCATCGTTTGAGACGGAGTCGGACCACTCCTTGGCTTTGGTAGGTTTCAAGACTTCAAAAGGCCAGGTGGTCAATTTGAAGGTGGCTTCTTCTTTCATCAGTCTTGATCAGGCTATGGTGAATCTCGCAGAAGTTGAGTCAAAGTCTTTCGACCAGATTGCCGCAAACGGTAGAGATGTGTGGAACAAGGTTTTGGGCAGAATCGAGGTTAAGGACATTCCTTCTGACGTCACCGAGGTTGATCATCTGCGCACTTTCTATTCTTGTCTTTATCGCTGTCTGCTTTTCCCGCGTGATCTTTCGGAGGTCACCGCTGACGGCAAGAGGATGCATTACAGTCCGTTCAACGGCGAGGTGCTTCCCGGCTATCTGTTCACGGACACCGGTTTCTGGGACACTTTCCGCGCGCTTTTCCCGCTTATGAATCTGGTGTATCCTGATCAGAGCGTCAAGGTTCAGGAAGGTCTGGTGAACACGTTCAAAGAGAGCGGTTTTCTGCCTGAGTGGGCGAGCCCGGGGCATAGGGGATGTATGGTCGGGAACAATTCGGCTTCTGTCGTCGCAGATGCTTTTCTTGACGGAATCAAAGGGTATGATGCCGAGACTCTATGGAAAGCGGTGACTCACGGCTCTTCTTCAGTTCATCCTTCCGTCCCTTCAACGGGCAGACGTGGTTGGCAGTATTATGACTCCCTGGGCTATGTCCCTTGTGACGTGGATATTAATGAGAGCGCTGCCAGAACTTTGGAATATGCCTACGATGATTGGTGCATCTACAAATTCGGACAGGCTCTCGGGAAAAGCGATGCCGAGTTGGCTAAATACAAGGCTCACGCTCTGAATTACAGGAATCTTTTCGACAAAAAGTACAATCTGATGGTCGGCAGACGTCTTGACGGCTCGTTCTCCGAGCCTTTCAATCCTCTTAAGTGGGGAGGCGATTTTACCGAGGGTAACAGTCTTCATTATTCTTGGTCGGTATTTCACGATCCCGCGGGACTTATTTCTCTGATGGGAGGTGATTCCGGATTCAATGCGATGATGGACACCGTGTTCACAATGCCTCCTCATTTCGATGAGAGCTATTACCGCACTGTGATTCACGAGATTCGCGAGATGCAGATTATGAACATGGGTAATTACGCGCACGGCAATCAGCCTATTCAGCATTTCGTCTATTTGTATGACTGGAGCGGTCAGCCTTGGAAGACTCAGGCACGTGTAAGAGAGATTATGGACAAGTTCTATTCCGCTTCTCCTGACGGCTATTGCGGTGATGAGGACAACGGGCAGACTTCGGCTTGGTACGTGTTCTCTGCTCTTGGTTTCTATCCTGTGTGCCCGGGGTCCGGAGAATACGCTTTGGGGACGCCTCTTTTCAAGGATGTCGTCATCAATCTTCCGGACGGCTCCAAGATAAAGCTGAATGCCCGTCACAATTCTTCCGAGAATTGCTACCTCGGCGGTGTCAAGCTCAATGGCAAGTCTTACTCGAAGAACTACCTCCGTCACGATGATTTGGTCAAAGGCGCCTCAGTGGCCTTCGATATGATCTCGGCTCCCGACACCGCACGCGGCACCTCTGCCTCAGACCGGCCTTACTCCTTCTCCACAGAAGGACAATAGTCATCGTCAGTCACGCTGCACCGCAGTCCCGACCTGCCTTACTCCTTCTCCACAGAAGGAGCCAGCAGGTCTCTGGAGTTTGGACGCGAGAACTATCTCTTCGGCGGCAATCATTACGCAGCCGTGCGAGCCGCCATCGTCTACTCTCTCTTCGCGTGCTGCAAGGCTGCCGACGTCGACACGAGGACTTGGCTGGAGGATATCCTCACGAGAATCCCAACCGAAAAGAACATCGAAGAGATATTGCCCTACAACTGGACAGCCGCTGCTGACTAGTTCCGGACAATGCCCAATAATAGCCGCCACAACCGCAAGTCACCTTGTGGTTGTGGCTATTACGTTATATGTACTTTGTCGGAGGCTTACCAATTAATCTTCTACACGCACATGCAATTTTAGAAATAAACAGGGATTGAGTCACCCCTGATTCAATAGCGACTCAAAATGCGTTCTTTGATATGTTGTGAGATGTTTGGTCATTGGAATAATTTATGTATATTTGCAGTGGCACTTCACATTTGCATAAACCATGAAAACTGAATTTATAGATAGAGAGTTAGCCACAGTAATAAAAGAGGCTGCAAAATACTTCTCCGTGATTACTATTACGGGACCAAGGCAGTCGGGCAAAACTACATTGTTGCAAAACATATTCAGTGAGCTGCCTTATTTCTCTTTGGAGAATTTGGATATTCAGAATTTTGCAATCAATGACTCCATTGCTTTTTTGAATCAGAATCCAGCCGGAATGATATTGGACGAGATTCACAATGCCCCGGGACTCCTATCCTATATTCAGGGCATTGTAGATGCCGATCCGCAAAGGCGATTTATACTATCGGGTAGTTCGCAGTTTGCTATGCTCAAGAAGGTAACACAATCGTTGACCGGCAGAACAGCTGTGTTTGAACTGTTACCGTTCTCATACTCAGAAACCAAAGAGTTATCGAAAGATAAATCGGTGGATGAGCTACTGTTTAATGGGTTCTATCCTGCTATATATGCCCAAAAGAATATTCCTAAATTCTTATATCATAATTACGTAAAAACCTACTTGGAAAAAGATGTGAGGGATCTGTTGCAGGTAAAAGATATGATGCAATTTCAGACATTTATTCGTTTGTGTGCAGGAAGAATCGGGTCGTTGTTTAATGCCTCTGAGTTGTCAAATGAAGTTGGTGTAAGTTCAAACACGATTACCTCGTGGCTATCCGTATTGCAAGCATCGTATATCGTTATGCTTCTGCCTCCATACTTTGAGAATTCACGTAAGCGGCTCGCTAAAACACCTAAACTCTATTTTATAGATACAGGGTTAGCGGCTTACTTGTTAGGAATTGAGTCGGCAGAGCAATTGTCAAGAGATAAAATGAGGGGTAATTTGTTTGAGAACTTTGTTGTTATGGAGGCTCTGAAGCATCGCTATAATCAAGGCAAAGAGAGTAATCTCTACTTCTATCGTGACAGCAATCAGAATGAAGTTGATCTGATTCTAAATAATAGAGACTCCTTTAGTGGTATTGAGGTTAAGTCGTCGATGACCTACAATTCTCAATTTGAGAAAGGACTGAAACAGATTGATTCTGGCGTAAAAGAGAAGGTAGAGCCTAAAGCAATTATCTATACGGGAGATTACGAAAACAGTGCCGGAGATATTCAGTTGCTTAATTATACTCATTTGGATCAGCTACTCTAAACCCTTTCGCTTGCCAATTTGCTGATAATATTTGCGCCACGTTCGCAGTGACGTATTTCCCACAGCGGCGTTATCCGACACGGGAGGTGGCCTTAATGCGGTTTTGAGAAGTGAGCCGGCTTTTTAGAGCTGGTCAATATTGCCGAAAAACAGGTCAAATTTGCTTTTTCTTAAAATAATTTTACTAAAATGATTTTGCGTAATGATTTTCAGGCAACAAGCTATTGTCTACTTCCGATCTGAAACAAATACCGCAAAAATTATATTAAAATTGAAATTGTTTTCCGAAACGGCTAACAGTCTTTCGGTATAAAGGCCTGTTGTGTTATTTTATTTTTTTTTAATATTTTGCGACAAGTTTAGTAGGAAGATAGTGTATTTTAATCTTTGTGTTAGAGTTTAAGCAAGTGTGATGCTTAAAGCTGGTGAAAGTGCTTTAGTAATCTCAGCGCCAGTGGCATAGCTTAAGTTAATTTCAGTTCCGGAGCTGGTGTGGCTGCTTGAGTTAGTGCCGGATTTCGAGTTAGTGTAATCTTAGTGGTGTATTAGTAATAGTTACGTACGAATCGAAAAAAACTATCAATTCTTAATATTTATGTGTTTAGACAAAATCTCAAAAATTTTTTGCCTGTCAGTCATCTTGCTGTCTTATGCCCTCTCGGCATCGGCCCAAAGCGCTGATTCCAAGTCCGCAGGAGCAGGCAATACGGCAGTCACCGTCACCGGGCGCATCTCGGATTCAGGCGGAGAACCACTCCCGGGAGCCAATGTGCTTCTTAGGGGCACTTCGCAAGGCGTATCAGCCGATGCCGACGGCAATTACCAATTCCGCTTCACCAAGATTCATGAGAAAGGCAAAAGCAACGTACTTGTTTTTTCTTTCATTGGAATGGAATCACAAGAAGTGACAATCAACACCTCCACCGTTCTCAATATCAGTCTGAAAACTGATTCCCAACTCGACGCAGTCATAGTCAACGGCTTTTACTCACAGTCAAAAGAAACCTTCACAGGAGCCGCCACGACAATCAGCGGCGAAGAACTGGTAGCCCTTTCCCCGACCAATCTCGTGGGAGGAATAGCCGCCTTGACCCCGGGAATGGTGATAGTGGAGAACAATGCGATGGGATCCAATCCTAACGCTATCCCTTCCGTCCTGATCCGAGGTGCCAACACTCTCATAACCAACGAAAGTGAGGAAGGAATCAACAACCCTCTCATAGTTCTCGACGGCGTGGAAATCTCAATGGAGGAATTGTATGACCTTGACATCTTCGACATCGAGAGGATTGATGTGTTGAAAGACGCCTCCGCCACCATACTTTACGGAGAGAAAGGAGCAAACGGTGTCATCGTAGTTGAAAGAAAGAGAATATCCGATGAAAAAGTAAAGCTCAGTTACAATTTCATCCCAAAATTCAGCGTGCCTGACCTCTCGTCATTCAATCTTACAGACGCGGAACAAAAGCTTGAATTGGAAAGACTTGCCGGATTGTACGACTCGGACAACGGCGCGCTTGACAAAGCCTATGCCCACAAACTTGAGAATGTCCGCAGGGGAGTCAACACAAATTGGCTAAAGGCACCTCTAAGAGTACCTTTCAGCCATTCGCACTCTCTTTCTCTGAGTTCCAGAGGCGAGTCCCTGGAATTCAGAGCCGGAGTCAACTACTCGGACACCTATGGAGTGATGAAGGGGGACAACAGACAGAACGCTGGCGTCACCTTCAACATCAACTATCATTTAAGAGACAAGATAACGCTCTCATACATAAACAGTTTCACAATGACATCATCAAAAGATTCCCCCTACGGCTCTTTTGCTCAATATGCCAAAATGAACCCTTACAATCCAGTCTACGATGAGGAAGGCGAGTACATCAAGACCTATTACTTCAACCCTTACAGCACATCCTCATCAAGCGACTCCAATCCGCTTTATGACGCCACTCTGTCGAGTTTCTCAAAATCGAAGACACAGTCATTCACCAATTCGCTTTCGGGAAGATGGAATGTCACCAAAGCCTTCTACGTCACCGGACAGGCATCCCTCAATCTCGGCTGGTCATCTTCCGACAAGTACGATTCTCCGGAAACGGCTTCCAATCTGCAGATCACGGACATAACCAAAAGAGGCAGCTACACCTTTTCCAACAGCAACAGAATGTCCACAAACGGCAAGATAGTCGCCAATTACGGCAAATCAATCGACACCAAAGGTTCAATGTTCAGACTAAGCGCCGGAAGCACTATAGACTACTCTTCCTCCAAATCATCCTCAGCTCTCGGAATCGGTTTCCTCAAGGACGAACTCTCCGACATATCCTTCGCCCTCTCATATCCCTCGACAGGAAGCCCTTCCGGTTCGGACAAGCTTTCAACCAGCGTTGGATTCTTCGGAAACGGTAATTTCAGTCTTTGGAACCGCTACTTCATTGACGCCTCCTACAAGGCCTCCGGATCCTCCAAATTCGGCTCAAGCAATAGTTTTGCGCCATTCTGGGCCTTGGGCGCGGGCTGGAATCTGCACAATGAGAAATTCGCCAA
>JBAYFJ010000028.1:0-18454 GCA_041667245.1 Bacteroidales bacterium
ACGAGACAGAGCAACGGAATGGTCTCACAGCAGCTTCAAGGCACTATGCCGGGAGTGACAGTGACCAGAAGCAGCAGCCAGCCGGGAGCAGGAGCAAGCATCAAAATCAGAGGCATAACCACTATGAGTTCGAACAGCCCGTTGATTATTGTTGACGGAATCACCGTGGACAGCATCAACGACGTCAACTCCAACGATGTCGATCAGATCACAGTTCTGAAAGACGCAGCGTCAGCTTCAATATATGGCTCAAGAGCAGCCGCCGGCGTCATTCTCATCACCACCAAATCAGCAAAACCGGGACAGGTCAACATCTCCTACAACGGCGAGTTCAGTTTTCAGGAGCCTACGAGAGTGCCTGCCTCCGTCGGAGCCATCGACTATATGAAAATGATCAACGAGGCGCAGTGGAATGATGTGAACAACATCGAAGGCAGCGAATATGCCCAGTACCCTAAGGACTACATAGACACATATATGGCCAACAACCTGAAAGACCCTATCGCCTACCCTAACACTAACTGGAGAAGCCAGATGGTCGACGCCTACTCTCCGAGACAGAAACACTCCCTTGTCTTCACCTACGGCAACAAAGTCGTGAACACACGCGCGTCGTTCTCCTACGAGTACAATGAGGGAATCTACGACGAGGACACCTACGAAAGGATAATGGGACGTGTCAGAAACAACATCAAATTCAGCGACAAATGGTCTGCCGATGTGGACGTGGCGTTCAAGCGCAGCCACATGAACACTGAGAACGCAAGCGATTCTTATATGTACACTTATATGACCCCTGCCATATATGCGGCCACCTATCCTGACGGCAGAGTCGCCGAGGGCCAGACTTACACCAATCCTTACGCAGCTCTCAAATACGGCGGATTCGTCAGAACCATTAACAGCGTAATTAACGGCAAGATAGCCCTTAATTTCAAGCCAATCAAAGACTTGACCATTACCGCAGCTATTGCTCCGACCTACAATATGACTCAGGGCAAGAGCTTCAAGAAAAGCATATCCGTCTATGACGCTTTCGAGCCGAGCCAGTTCGTCCGCTACATCAAGAACTACGAATCCCCGGCGCTCACCGAGTCAAGGACTGAAGTCACAGAACTGACAAAACAGTTGATAGCTACCTACGACAAGAGTTTTGCCGAGAAACACAATATGAACCTTATGGCCGGCTACGAGGACTACAGCTACAAGCACGAAGGCCTTTCAGCCAACTCACAAGGAATGGAACTCAACAATTTCCCTTATCTTGACCTTGCCAACAACAACAATCTCGCGGTCGGAGGCTCAGCCTACAGAACCACTTACGAGTCTTTCTTCGGGAGAGCTATGTACAACTATCTGAACCGTTACTACGCTCAGGCCAACTTCAGAGCCGACGGCTCGTCAAGATTCCACAAAGACCATCGCTGGGGCTACTTCCCTTCAGCATCAGTCGGCTGGGTGATCAGCAACGAGAACTTTATGAAGAACATCTCCTGGCTCAATCACCTAAAACTCAGAGGCTCTTTCGGCAGCCTCGGAAACGAGAGAATCGGAAACTACCCTTATCAGGCCAACATTGCGTTCAATAATGCGGCTATGTGGGACGCTTCCGGCTCTAAAGTCGTCACAAGTATGAGCGGAGCCCAGATTGATTACGCAATTCAGGACATCAGCTGGGAAACGACTTACACCTGGGATGTAGGCCTTGACGCCGAATTCTTCAAAAACAGGCTGTCTTTGACAGGAGACTATTATCACAAAGAAACTCAGGATATGCTTCTTGCCTTAGCGATTCCTGCGTTCACAGGTTACGCAGAGCCGGATCAGAATGCCGGAAAGATGCACACCAACGGATGGGAAGTCAAACTATCTTGGAGAGACCGGATCGGGGACATAGGCTACGGAGCATCTTTCAACATCTCTGACTACAAGAGCGTTATGGGAGACCTTTCAGGCAAGGAATCCCTCGGCAGCCACATCATCAGAGAGGGGGAAGAGTACAATGCATGGTACGGCTACGTCTCTGACGGCATCTTCCAGACTCAGGAAGAAGTGGACGCAGGCCCTGTGATGTTCGCGAACCAGAAACCGGGAGACATCCGCTACAAAGACCTATCAGGTCCTGACGGTGTTCCCGACGGCAAGATAGACGCGACCTACGACAGAACAACTCTTGGCGGCTCGCTACCGAGATACAACTTCGGAGGCACTCTCAATTTCGATTACAAGAATCTCTCTATCGCGGTTATGTTCGACGGCGTGGGCAAGAGGAAAGTCCTTATGTCCGAATATATGATGAGACCGTTTATGAACAAATGGCTCGCTCCTTCAGCCAATCTTCTCGGAGACTACTGGAGCACCTACAACACCGCCCGGCAGAATGCCGACGCATTCTACCCTCGTCTCGGAGAAAACTCAATGAAAAGCAACTACGAGGCTATGACAGACTATTGGCTGATTGACGGGTCATATTTCCGCCTAAAGAACGTGAACATCGGCTACAACCTGCCTGCCAAATGGCTCAAGAAAATCTCCATTGACAATCTTCGTCTTTATGTCTCGCTTCAGGACCTGTTCAGCATTGATCATTTCCCTGACGGATGGGATCCGGAGGCTTCTTACAACGGCTACATAGCCAGAAGCTACACTTTCGGCATTGACCTTAAATTCTAAGTATGATGAAAAAAGTTTTAACATATATTTCTCTCGCAGCAGCGGTCATCTTCTCCGCTTCCTGCGTGGATCTTGATCAAAACCCTCTTTCCGCGGCATCCAGCGGAAACTGGTACTCAACTCCGGAAGAAGTCGAGATCTCACTGAACGACTTGTACAGACCTTATCTTTACGATACTTACGACGGATGGTTCCTTGACAGGAGAACAGATGACTGGTCTCAGCGCTCAGCCTACGTCTATGAGATTGCCAAAGGCACAATCACAAGCACCTGGTCCAACAGCACTTCCAATTGGGGCAACGCCTTCAAAGGAGTCAGCAGAGCGAACAGGGTCATTATCGGAGTGGACAAACTTGAGGATTCCGGTAGCGCCTCAAAAGAAGTCGCTGAGAAGTTGAGAGGCGAGGCCTCGTTCTTCAGAGCTTACTTCTACTCTAAATTGATCACTCTTTTCGGCGCCGTACCTCTTTACACAGGTGATATGACCATAGATGATTCGTGGAAACTCGGAAGGACTGATGTTCCGACCGTGCTCGCTCAGATTTACAAGGATTTCGACTATGCCGCAGAGACCCTTCCGCTTGTCAACACGGGCTCAGGTCTTACAAGAATCTCCAAAGGAGCCGCTTATGCTATGAAAGCGCGTATCGCTCTCTATCAGAAAGACTATGCCACCGCAAGAGATGCGGCAAAAGCTTGTATGGACTTGAATCAGTACTCTCTCTATCCTGATTTCGGAGACTATTTCCGTTCAAAATCAATAGAATGCGAGACCATTTTCGCAATAGCTCGCTCTTACGCTCTCGGATTCGCTTCCAGCCCGACAAGTTTCGTTATGCGTACCGCTGGAGGCAATGGCGTAGCAGGCCCTTCCTGGGATCTTCTGGCATCATTCCTCTGCACGGACGGTCTGCCTATCGACGAGTCTCCGCTGTTTGACCCTCACTTTCCTATGAAGAATCGTGACCCGAGATGTTCCTACACTATCGCAGGGCCCGGGGACACATTGTCAGGCTACGTGTTCAGACCGGACCCTGTCGAGAAAGTCTTGAACGTAAACACGGGCAAACTGGTCGCCAACAAAGACAGCAAAGCCAACGACAATAGCGCTTCCAACGTCGGGACTATGAACAGAAAGGGAGTCAATCCCGAATGGACTGGACAGGCTCCTTCGGACGGAACCAAATACAACGAGAATCCTTACATCATAATGCGTTACGCAGACGTGCTTCTGATGTACGCTGAGGCTAAGATCGAGTTGAACGAGATAGATCAGAGCGTCTTGGACGCCATCAACACTGTCAGAGCCAGAGCCTACAAGGTCTCCAAGAGCGACGTAAGCAAATATCCGGCTGTCACCACCACGGCCAAGGCCAAACTCAGACAGATTCTCAGAACTGAGAGAAGGATGGAATTCGCTTGGGAAGGCAGACGTTACTTCGACTTACAGAGATGGCAGATTTTCGACAAGGCATTCAGCCACGACATCTACTGTCTAATCGCCCCTGCCGACATCACTAAGAACAAAGACAAGTACTACGACAAAGACGGCAATTTCTACCTCTGGCTTGAGACACCTTCTATTGATGAAGACGGCTTCGCTGATTTCACTCCTTTGTTCAACAACAAAGAAATCGCAATCAACGGACAGAGATTTTTCGATAAAAAAATCTATCTTTGGCCAATCCCGAACAATGAAGTCGAGATCACTAACCATAAGATAGAACAAAACCCCGGTTATTAGTATGAGAAAAAATTTACTGCTTTGCCTCGCCGCATTCTCTATGACGCTTATGACGTCCTACTCGTGCGGCGGCAATTCCAAAGACGATACTGATCCTGAAGTTCCGGTGGATCCTCCTGTGACTCAGAAGGACACGGCTCTTTCCGCTTGGAAGAGCGGCTGGCTGGAGATTCATGCGATAAGTACCGGAAAGGGAGAATGCACTTTTATGATATTCCCCGACGGGACTTCTATGATAATCGATGCCGCAAGCGCCATCGACAACACAGACTACAAGATCGACGCAGTGCCCAACGACACCAAAAGGCCGAGCCAATGGATCGCACAGTACATCAATCACTGCATCAATCCGCTTGGGAAGAGCAACATTGATTATGCGATGCTGACACACTTTCATCCGGATCATCTCGGCACTTACGACACTTCCTTGAACGGTTACAACCCGACAGGAGCCTATTATCTGAACGGAATCACTGACATTCTGGACGACTTCAAAGTCGGGACTATGCTGGACAGGGGCTACCCTGACTACAACTATCCTTCCGGCTCTCCTAACACAGGCGCTGCCTACACGACCAACTACAGGAAATGCGCCAAATGGCACGCGGACAACGACGGGATGAAGATTGAAAGGTTCAAAGTCGGCACAAAGGACCAGATTGTCTTGAAGTACAAGGCTTCAGAATATCCTGAATTCCAAGTCCGGAATCTTGTCTGCAACGGGACTTACTGGACCGGGACAGGAGATGAGACCAAAGATCAGTATCCGGCAAATCTGGCTTATCAGTCAGGTATGGACGAGAACGAGTTCAGCGCCGGGATAAAGATTTCCTACGGCAAATTCGACTATTTCACTGCCGGAGACCTTACTTGCGAAAACACTCTGGGCAGCACCTGGGCAGACATCGAAGGCACAGTCGCTGATGTGGTCGGGGAAGTGGACGTGATGAAAGCGGACCACCACGGTTCTGTCCACGCAAACGGGGCTCATTCTCTTGAGAAGCTGTCGCCTGACGCTGTGATTGTCCATTCTTGGAGAACGGTACAGCCCCGCGCGAATGATATGGAAGTGTTCACGAGCTCGAAGACCAATTCCGGCAAGACGAAAGTGTTCACCACTTACCTGAACACCAAGAACGCAGCCACCTTCGGCACATCGCTCAACAGCATAATGAATCCGCAGGGAGGGCATGTCGTTATTAAAGTCCACCCCGGCGGAAATGTGTACGACATTTATGTGCTCTCCGACAAGGACACCAACTATTACGTACAGAAGAAATTCGGCCCGTACAAATGCAAATAGCCGTTAAATAGGCCACTGAAGATAGCCGTCCTTCATCAGAGGGATGACGACAGACTGGAGAAGAACAAGTGCGTTGACAGAGAGCGATTCCACAAGGAATTTGTGAGCGGACGTGATGTGATTCTCAACTGTCTTGGGAGAAATCCCCATCTGCTGGGCTATCTCCTTGACTGACAAACCATAAACTTTTTTCTTAAGATATGCCTCCTTCGCTCTGGGAGGCAATTCTTGTAATATGGCATTCACCTTCTCAAGCAGAAGCTTGTAATTGACGTTCTCATCCAGACGGTCGGTCATCGCGAGAGAATGGTAGATGAGATCGTCTTTGAAGGCATTGTCGCGGGAATTGGCGATGAACTGTTTCTTGATGAGATTGAAGGATATGGTGAAGATGTAGGAGTTGAAAGACAACTCCGGATTGAGTATAGAACGTTTCTCCCAGATTTTCCCGAAGGCTCCCTGAACTATCTCTTCGGCGTCTTCCTCGGATTTCAGGTACTTCAAGGCGAACTTGAACACGCGGGCTGAATACTTCTCGTAAAGGCTGTCGAAAGCCTTCACGCTGGAGAAGTTCCTCAACTCGCGAACATATTTGCTGTCTGTCTCTGAAACATTCATAAGAAGAAACCGATTATCCTTCACAAAGGAATACAAATATAATCAATTTCGACGCAATATAAACCGTTTTCGTGTCATAATAGTTGAAATAAATCCTTGGTATTTATTGATTTTTGGAGCATTTTCTTATATTTACAATAGAATATCTAAAAAGAAACACAATGCAAAGTCGCAGGGATTTCATCAAAACGGCAGCCGCGGCAGCCGTCGGAACGGGGCTTCTCGGGACCAACATTCTGAGTGCAGGCACTTTAGAAGGACAATCTTCTAAAAAAGTCAACGTCAACAAACACGGCAAAGCAAGAATGAAGCTCAGCTTCTTCCCTTACGAATTGAAACTTCAGCACGTCTTCACCGTGGCCACATATTCAAGAACCACCACCCCCGACGTCCAGGTTCAGATCGATTACGACGGAATCACCGGCTACGGAGAGGCATCGATGCCTCCGTATCTTGGTCAGACTGTGGACTCAGTGATGACTTTTCTCAAGAAAGTCAACCTTGAGCAATTCAGCGACCCGTTCCTGATTGACGACATTCTCACCTACGTGGACGGCATCAACGAGGGGGACACCGCCGCAAAGGCAGCCGTAGACATAGCTCTTCACGATCTTGTCGGGAAATTGTTGGGCGCCCCATGGTACAAAATCTGGGGTCTTAACGCATCCAAGGCTCCCGCAACCACATTCACTATAGGGATTGACACTCCTGAAGTGGTTCGTCAGAAGACTCTGGAATGCGCTGGCAAATACAAGATTCTGAAAGTCAAAGTCGGAAGAGACAACGACAAGGAGATGATCAGCACAATCAGGGAAATCACCGATCTGCCCATTGCCGTGGACGCCAACCAAGGTTGGAAAGACAAATACAAAGCCCTGGATATGATACAGTGGCTTAAGGAAAAAGGAATCGTAATGATAGAGCAGCCTATGCCAAAAGAGCAGCTGGACGACATTGCATGGGTTACTCAGAACAGTCCCCTGCCTGTCTTCGCAGATGAATCAATACAGAGACTTAGGGATATTCCCGCGATCAAGGGTGCGTTCACCGGGATAAACATCAAACTGATGAAATGTACCGGGATGCGCGAGGCCTGGAAGATGCTGACTTACGCGCGGGCCGAAGGTATGAGGGTTATGATGGGGTGTATGACAGAGACCTCCTGCGGGATCACGGCGGCTGCCCAACTTTCCCCTGCTATTGACTTCGCGGATCTTGACGGCAACCTGCTGATTTCCAACGACAGATTCAAAGGAATGGAAGTCGAAGGAGGAATGATCACATTGAAAGACGCCCCGGGTCTGGGACTAAAACTTCTTTAGCTATGTTCAGGAGATTATTGATGATGGCTACAGTCTGCCTTTGCGCCGGCAGTTGCGCGACTTGGCAGCGTGACAAGAATTACGATTGGAATGCCGACCTTCAAAACCGTATCAGCGCTGACTTCCCTAAAAGCGAGACCCAGATAACAGACTACATCCGGAGATATATTCCCGATGTCACTCCCGCGCAGATCGCGGGATGGGAAAAGTCCGGAGCTCTTGAGTTCAAAGTCATTGACGGGCAGAAGAGGTATTTCGTAAATGCAGATGCCAATTTGTTCAGGGTAGACCCTCGGTGCAAGGCAGTGAAGGATTCGATTGACGCTGCCACCCACAAGCCGTTTCTGGACGGACAGGAGAAGATCGACTCTGTAAGTCTGCCTGCCATAATAAGTTGCGTGAAGCAATCCGGAAACAAGTATGCCCTACAAAAGAAATTCAAGATTCGCTACACCCTTACCGTGGACGCTGACGCTGTTCCTGAAGGCGAGATTGTACGTTGCTGGCTCCCGTTCCCTCGCAAGGATGTGCAGAGACAGACAGACGTGCGTTTCATCGCCTCGAGCGAACAGAAAATCAAATTCGCCCCGGAAGGCAGCACACACAGCACTCTGTATATGGAGAAGAAAGCCGTCAAGGGAAAGCCGACGGTGTTTTGGGAAGATTTCGAGTACGCCTCAAGAGGAGAATGGAACAATCTGAGCGCGGACAAAGTCCTGCCTTACAATCCCGGTGGTCCTGGAATAAGCGTGAAAGATTATGTCAAGTACACAGGCGAAAGGGAAGCCCACGTAGTGTTCACTCCGAGATTGAGAGCGATCGCCGATTCTCTGACCGCAGGGATAACCAATCCGTATCTTCAGGCAAAAGCGATGTTCACTTGGATTAACGACAATTTTCCTTGGGCCTCGGCGAGGGAATATTCCACAATACCGGACATTCCCGAATATGTTCTGGACAGCGGTCACGGGGATTGCGGACAGGTTTCTCTTCTACTGATCACTCTTTGCAGATACAAAGGGATTCCGGCGCATTTCCAGAGCGGTTTTATGATGCACCCGGGCGGCAACTGGAATCTGCACGACTGGGCGGAAGTCTATTTTGAAGGTCCTGGCTGGGTGCCGGTCGATCAGTCATTCGGCATTCCTCGTTACGCCGCAAAGGGCAGCGAGGAGGAGTATTTCTTCCTCGGCGGAATAGAACCTTACAGAATGATTGTGAACAACGATTTCGGGGATAGACTGTACCCTAAGAAGATCTATCCTCGCAGCGAAACCGTGGATTTCCAGAGAGGAGAAGTGGAATGGAAAGGCGGGAATCTCTATTTCCCGCAGTGGAATTACTCAATGTCTATTGACTACCTTTAGCCCCGGCTACAGATTGAAGGAAAGACCGAACATCAGGCTGAAATTCAGCGGAGTCTCATTGTAGTAGGTCTTGATGGAGGATCCGTTGTCGAAATAATAAGCCACTCCCGGCTCTGCGTAAAGGCTGATGTTCTTGAGAAGGCGAAGGCTGATGCCTGCCGCAGCGGTCAATGACCATTGAAGCGGCTTGACGGTAGCAGACTGAGAGACACTCTTGACGAGAGTGCCGTCTGTCTTATAGTCCGCCTCCAATTTGCCTGAGAAGCATTTGGCGACTTCGCCTCCGGCTACCGCATAAATTGCCACCGCACTCGACTTTCTTAGGAAATTATAATTCAGGTTCAAAGGGATGCCGACATAATGCATTTTTTGCGTCCCCTGCGCCTTAGTGTTAAAGAAGTCCGAAGTGAACGAGGACTTAAGGAAAGAATAAGTCAGTCCCGAGCCGAGACTAAGCCTGTCTGTCAAGGAGTATTTGATTGACAATCCGAATCTTACAGGGATATTGTGGTCATAGTTCTTGTCAAGTCCGGTCAAAGGAGCGGACAAGAAGCTATCCACTCCTTGGGTAGTAACGAAAGGCAGTTCGTTCGAGTCGTTCGGCGAAACGTCCGCAGAGAAGAAAGCCCTATCATTTTGCGAGGACCTCCCCTGACCGACTCTTGATCCCGCGATCAGGCCAAGGCTTGAGATTCCCGATTCGGATTTGGAGTCGGACATCTCGCCTTCTTTGATGTAATCTTCCCATTGCCCGGCCACAATCTCGGAACTGTCCTCTTGATTAGAGGCTTGCGCTTTGGCCGGCTCAAACGGCTCCTTAGAATTAAATTGCTCGGCAGTAGTCTCATTAGACATAGACGCTTCGACAGTCTCATTGTCAAGAAGCGGAGAGGCCGGTTCATTGTCTGACAGTCGGGCGACAAGTGGCTCGGTCGACGCCTTCGCGGAAATCTTTTCGTTCGATTTTTCAACAATGGCCACAGCATCTTCCGACGTTGATTCCGCCTTAGCAGGAGCCTTCTCAGGAAGGGCTTTCTGACTTACGACGGCAATAGGCTGAGAAGTCTCCTTCGAGAATGACGACCTGAATCCGAAGAATGCCACCAGCGCCAATGCAGCGGCACAAGCGGCTGCGGAAGCCCATCTCAGAAGAACAACTCTCGCCCTGCGAGAAGCAGCCTTGTCGTCAAGAGACTTCTCCACACTCTTCCACAAATCATCCGGAACAGACTGCTTGTAGCCATCCATCCGAGACTTCAGATTATTTGCCCATTTATCTTGCATATTACTTATTTTCTAATTTGCCAGTACGGTAGTCGTCTATCCATTTGGCCAGCAAGGCCTTGGCTCTGTGAAACTGCGAAGCCGAAGTGCTCTCCCTTATGTCCAGAATCCCCGCTATTTCCTTGTGGCTTTTCTCCTCAAACACATAAAGGTTGAAGACCGATCTGTACCCCTCAGGCAACCGCCTTATGAAATCCATAATCACTTCCTGTGGCACATCCGCGAAATCCGAATCATCCTCCGTCTCATCCGCCACGTCAGGAACGCGGTCAGTCAACTCCACATTCTGCCATTTCTTGTTGTCCCTCAGATGCTTGAGCGCATTGTTCACCACAATCCTGCTCATCCAGGCCCTAAGCGACCCTTTGCCCCGGTACTGGAACTTGTCCAGAGAAGTGAAGATCTTCACGAGACTCTCCTGAAGCACGTCATCCGCCTCGGCATTGTCAGGAATGTACCTGTAACATAAAGTGGAAAGCACTCCTGAATAACTGTCATAGAGCTTTTTAAAGGCAGAACGATCGTTATTCAGAGCACTTTCAACTAATTGTTTGTCTATGTCAACTTCTTGGAACTTCATTTAACCGCCGTGCTTACAAAATCATAGCACAGAGCGCAAATTTAGTCTTTTCTCGTGCAATATGAAAACTCAACCGTCTTATCACCTTGCAAGGATTTCCAAGAGATTTTCAATTTGACCTTTTTCCCTTCAGTGTCAGGAAGGCCGGAAAGGTCGAATGCCACGATTCCATCTCTGTAAACGTATTTTTCGTCTTTTTTACTGTCGTGTCTGAACACTAATTCGTAAGGATTGTCAGGATTAGTCCCGCTTACAAGATTCACGACATGCTTCACATTCGTATTGCCCCAGTAGGCAGCGAAATGAATTGTCATATAGCCATCCTCGCACACTGTCATCCAATCGTTCATAATGTCGATAGGGTCCTCGCCGTAAAGCTCTTTGTCTTTCTCAACTCCCTGAGTCACAACTGGTTTCTTAGTAAGAATACTGTCCATCCAGTTCACTACCACAGGCTTGTAATCATCGGCCTTAGTGGAAGACAATGTCAGATTGGCAAGAGCCCTAACCTGCTTTTTACCGTAAGGAGAAGCTGTAATGTTCGAAGGCTTGAGTTTCGTCGAATCGTCAAGTTGAAGGAAGAAAGACTCGCCCTCCGGTCTGACCGTGACCAAAGCATTCGGGACGAGAAGATTGTAATCGTTGTCATCGTCATCAAGACAAGACTGGAAGATGAAGGCTGACGACACTACCACGACAGCCACTAAAAATTTGTTGATAAGTTCTTGTTTCATAATCATTAAGAGTTGTTTACAACTATTAAATCCTTCAACTCGAAAATCTTGCACCGCTTTTGGCATAATTTGCGTATTATTGCAAAATTTTTTGAGAAGACAGAATCTGATGAAGAAAGAATCTATTTACAGAACTTGTATTTCCCTTATCCCGATAGTAGTGCTTGTCTGCACTCTCGCCATAAGCATAAGCGTTTTCGGAAGCGATGCCATACTCGGTGCCAGCCAAGTTTCCCTGCTTTTTTCTGCCGGAGTGTGCTGCGCTCTGGCTATATGGCTGTTCAAAACTCCTTGGAAGGATTTCGAGGAGGCAATCAAAAGCAATGTGGGAGATGTCACGACCGCAATAGTAATTCTTTTCCTTATCGGGGCCATATCCGGGACGTGGACGATGAGCGGAGTCATCCCGACGCTTATATATTATGGTGTGAAAATCATAAGCCCGAAGATATTCCTGATCACGGCCTGCGCCACTTGCGCCATAGTGTCCCTGATGATAGGCAGTTCGTGGACAACCATAGCGACCATCGGAGTCGCGCTGCTCGGAATAGGGAAAGCGGAAGGCTTCAGCGACGGGATAATCGCAGGCGCGATAATTTCGGGAGCATATTTCGGAGACAAGATCTCTCCCCTTTCGGACACCACGGTGATGGCCTCGTCCGTGAGCGGGACCCCGCTTTTCACGCACATAAGGTATATGCTCTTCACCACTGTTCCGTCAATTGTTATAACATTGCTGATATTCCTGATACTTGGCTTTACCCACGAAGTGCCTGAAGGGATAGACATCAGTTCCGGAATCGAACTTATGGCCTCGAAATTCAACATATCCCTTTGGCTTCTTTCGGTCCCGGTTCTGACAGC
Source organism: Bacteroidales bacterium (assembly GCA_041667245.1). Classification (GTDB taxonomy): domain Bacteria; phylum Bacteroidota; class Bacteroidia; order Bacteroidales; family UBA932; genus Cryptobacteroides. The sequence continues at coordinate 12,491 of JBAYFJ010000028.1, forward strand.
CATAATGATTGCTGCAAGAATGCCGGCCCTTGCAGTGCTGATGATTTCTGTCATAACTGCTTCCATAGCAGCGCTTATCGCCCAACCTGATATCATCCGCGAGATTGGGTCGGCCACAGCTGCAAGCGGAGCGAAAGATGAGGTGGTTATGTTCACGGGATCGCTCAGGACAATTTACGATTCAGTCAGTCTTAGCACCGGCAACCTTGAGATTGACAAACTTGTGTCCTCGAGAGGAATGACGGGAATGCTCAACACCGTCTATCTGATCATCTGCGCGATGTGCTTCGGGGCGTGTATGAGGGCAAGCGGAATGCTCCACCATCTCGCCTCCCTCCTGATTCCGCTTACAAAGTCGCGAACAGGTCTGGTCGCATCCACTGCAACGACAGGAATTCTTTTGAACGGAATTGTCTCTGATCAGTACCTTTCCATCATATTGACCAGCAGCATCTACAAAGACATCTACGCAAAACGCGGCTACGAAAACAGACTGCTCAGCCGCACGGTGGAAGACTCATCAACAGTCACCTCACCTCTGTTCCCGTGGAGCAGTTGCGGAATGACACAGGCCACCATACTAAGCGTCCCGACAATAGTCTATCTTCCTTATTGCTTTTTCTGTCTAATCAGTCCCCTGATGAGCATATTCGTAGCCTTGACAGGATACAGGATCTACAAGCGTAAAGACTAATTCTTTTCCGACTTCATCAGATCACGTATTTCCTCAAGCAACTGAACATCAGCAGGTTTAGGAGCCGGAGCCGCGGGAGCCGCCTCATGTTCTTTCTTAGTCGCAGCTGAAAGTCTCACAATTCCCTTAATCACGAGAAATATGCAGAAGGCTATGATCAGAAAATTGACTATCTCTTGAATGAAGTTGCCATAATTCAAGTAGACCGCCTCTTTCACGACCGTATCGCCATCCATAACCGCCTTGTGCAGAACGACTTTCAGATCCGTGAAGTTAATGCCTCCGATCAGAAGCCCCACAGCCGGCATAATAATGTCATTGACCAGAGAAGTGATGATCTTCCCGAAAGCGGCGCCCACTACGACACCAACGGCCATATCAACGACATTGCCTTTCGTTGCGAATGCCTTGAAATCCGACCAAAATGTGTTCTTAGCCATAATTTTAAATGATGTTTCGACAAATATAATTTATATTTATGAAAAATTTACTGTTATGGACAGAATTGTGGAATGCGTTCCGAATTTCAGCGAGGGGAAAGACCCACATATTATTTCAGGAATCGCCGACGCCATCAGAGGCGGCGGCGGAAAGGTGCTTGACATAGATTCCGGCGCTGACGCCAACAGGACTGTGATCACTTTCGCAGGAAGCCCCGAGGATGTGGCCGAGGCTGCGTTCCAAGCTGTACGGACTGCCGGGGAACTGATTGATATGCGCTCTCAACACGGGACTCATCCAAGGATAGGAGCCACGGATGTGCTTCCCATTGTGCCGGTGAAAGGCATCAGTCTTGAGGAATGCGCAACTTTGGCCCGGTCATTGGCTCAGAGAGTTTACTCCGAACTTGGAATCCCTTGCTATTGTTACGAGGCGAGCGCTATTAGACCCGATCGTAAAAGGCTGGAGGTCTGTCGCTCAGGAGAATACGAATCACTCTCTGACAAAATCTCCGACCCTCTTCTGCGCCCCGACTTCGGCCCCGACAGTTTCACTCCGACAGCCGCCCGATGCGGGGCCAGCGTCATCGGTGCCCGTAATTTCCTGATAGCTGTGAATTTCAACCTTAATTCCCCCGACAAGGACAAAGCTATGGACATTGCGAGAGATGTGAGGGAAAGCGGCAGACTTTTCAACGGCAAGCGCGTTCCCGGGACATTGAAAGGCGTGAAGGCCATTGGCTGGTATATTCCCGAATATGGCTTCGCCCAGGTGTCGATGAACATCACAGACTTCCACGAGACTCCCCTTCTAAGTGCTTTTAAAGAGGTCTCCAGATGCGCCTCATTGAGGGGTCTCAAAGTGACGGGAACGGAGATAATAGGTCTGATCCCTAAAGAGGCTTTGCCTGATAATGCTGTCAAAGAGTTGAATCTGAGCCAAATACGGCCATTTGTCCCTGAAAAGAAGATTCTTGACTATATGATTTAGTCACTTACTTTTTGCCTTGGATAACGTACTGTCTCGGAGACAGACCGATTACGGATTTGAAATACTTTCCGAAAAAAGACGAATTCGGGAAATGCAGCGCGTCGCTTACTTGCTGAACAGTGTGGGTGCCTCCTTTTAGAAGCACTTTCGCCTCCAGAATGACACCGTCCTTGATCCATTCAGTGGCGTGGCGCCCGCTGACGTCAAAGATGATTTTTGCGAAATACTTTGAGGACATACAGGCTTGATTGGCATAGAAGCCGAGCTGTCTCTCAAACTTGCAGTTGGACTGAACTTCCTGAAGAAATTTTCTGAATATCACCTCGTTTCTCCCCTGAGTACCGCATTTGCGGATAGCGTCCTCATTCTTCAATGTGAGTTGGGCAAGTCCGGCAGAGACAATCTGTGAGAACCCGTTAATGAGATCTTTCTGAAAGTAGAAAGAACCTTGCTCGATGATTCTTCGCATAATGTTGTAGCCGTCGATGAAGAGCGACATATACTTTTGGCCAACGTTCAAAAAGATCGGCTGATAGAGATTGTTTCTCAGAACCTTTATCGAACGACTGCCCAAATCGGCCACGAAACTGTCTCCGGTGAATGCGATTATTGCGAAGCGAGTGCCTCTCTGATACTCCAGTTTGTCCAGAATGATTCCGGACTGTGCCAAAAGAATGCAATTGGACGAGACGTCATAATCGTTAAGATTGAGACCGGCTTTGATGTGACCTGACTTGCACAAAAGGAGGAACGAAAAATCAAGCCTCGACGGGAATGCGAAATTCCCCGGGGTTATTATCTCGGTCGGCCGGCCTTCCGCTATTGCCTGCTCGATTCCTTCCGGCATTACGCGCCCGAGATTGTCGGCGATGATCAGATCATCGTCGAAGACCAGAGTCCTGTCAATCGACGGAATCATCCCGAGATGCAAATGGCTGTACTGCGCGCTTTTCTGTTCCATAACAAGTTACTTCTGAACGGGAATCACATTGAAGAACACCAGATCTTCTTTCCCGTCGTTGACAAGAGAATGAGAGCCGCCCAGACGGCAGTAATGCGCTTGTCCTGCTTGGATTAGTTCTTTTCCTTCGTCTGTCTTCACATAACCGGAGCCGCTGAGCACAAACAGCACCTCGCAGTCAAGTTCGTGATTATGAAAACCTATGGAGGATCCCGGTGTCAGACGGCATTTTCCGATTTTCACCTTGTCATCCGTGAACATTCTTGAGATGAACTCGCCTTCACCGCATTTGAACTTTTCGGTGACTTTTTCAGGTAAAGAATTGAAATCTATTATCATAGCTTTATGATTATTACCAAGTTAGAGACCGCAGCACAGTCTCAGGTCTCTGAGGGGTACCGGTCATCGGAGAGTCCTTGTCGAAAGCACTGATTGTCGTCATCTCATCAGGAGTCAGAGTGAAATCGAAGATGTCGATATTCTCCTCAATCCGATCTTTGTGGGTTGATTTCGGGATTATGACCACACCGCTCTGAATCTGGAATCTAAGAGTAACCTGTCTCACTGTCTTGTGATGTGCGTTCGCTATTGCCACAAGACGTTCGTCCTCATAGATCTCATTGATGCGTCCCTGACCGAATGGCATATAGCCCTCGTGCTGAACTCCGTATTTGAGCATCCACTCGTGCGCGGACTTCTGCTGTGCTGTCAGATTGGTCTCAATCTGATTGACGGAAGGAACCACTTCGTTGTACTCGATTATGTCGATGAGCCTGTCAGGATTGAAATTGGAGACTCCGATGGCTCTGACGCTGCCCTCTTTCAGCATCTTCTCCAAATCCCTATAGGCGGAATAAGTGTCCGCGAATGGCCAATGGAGAAGCACCAGATCCAGATAATCGGTGTTGAGTCGCTTCATTGATTCCATCACCGCCTCTCTGGCTTTGCTGAAATCTCTGAACCAGACTTTCGTCGTAAGGAAAATGTCTTCTCTTCGGACAGAGGTCTGTTTCAAGGCCTCTCCGATGAAGGATTCATTGCCGTAATGCTTGGCCGTGTCTATCATTCTGTAGCCTGCGTCCAAAGCGTCCAGAACGCTCTGCTTACAAAGGGAGGCATCATAGGACTTGAACGTTCCCAAGCCGATCACCGGCATAAGCACGCCGTTATTAAGTTTGACCGTTTCCATATACAATTAAGTTTATTACGGAGCTAAGGTACGAAAAAAAGTCCGGAGAGTGTCAAACACTTTCCGGACATTATCGATCGTAGCAAGAAGAATACTAGTACCTTCTGCCGAATCCGCCACGGTTGCCGCCTCTTTCAGGACGTTCAGTTCTTGGACGTGCTGCAGCCACGTTGATGGTCTGGCCTTCGAAATCTGTCTGATTCAAAGCGTCAATAGCTTTCTGAGCCTCTTCGTCATTTGGCATCTCTACGAAACCGAATCCGCGTGAACGGCCTGACTCACGGTCAGTGATTACATTAGCAGATGCAACTTCGCCATACTGAGCGAACAGATCGTGCAAACCCTCGTTCTTAGTACCCCAACTTAGGTGGGAAACATAAATGTTCATTGTAAAAAAATTAAAATTGTTAAATATACTGATTGACGTACAGAACAAACAACTGCGCGTCTCTCAATTTTCAAAAAAATCAAATGATTAATCTCAATCCCAAATCCCGTCAAAAAACTTAATCAAAAAAACAAAGGAATTATAATGAAATCACTTTTTGAAGGGATATTCCTGAATGGCAGGGATATTACAAAAATAGAAAACTCAAAAGTAACTCGATGTTTACTGGGTGCAAATTTAAATCTAAAATTTCGATATTTCCAAATAAATTGTTAAATATCAACACAAAATGATAAAAAAAGCCCTCTCGTCCGAATCCTTTTAGTTTTTCGGCCTACTCCTCGTGCCTCATTCCCTGTTTCGTCCTCGGGCTAATCCTCGGGCTAATCCTCGGACGCATCTTCGGGCACATCCTCAGGATGCCTACACTACTGTCCCCAGTCTTCGCCCCCCCAGACTGTCTAAAAAGTCTGTTTTCCAGATTTTCAACTTTAATTATAAACATCCTTGCTAAAATTTAGGGTTTGAACTCCAGATTAGGTCATAATTGCCTTTTGAAAGGCAAGGATTATCAGACAAACTTTCAGATTGTAAGATCTCCAATCTGTGGCCAATAGTTTTTAGACAGTCTCCCCCGCACACAACTGCCGATTGGAACACTGTCATAATCTAGAGTGGGTCAGCCACAAGATTCGGCCTCTGACATACCCACAAGGCACATTGGCGTGGCCGACCCTATTTGGTCAAAAAGTAGTTATCGATCGGCAACCGTCGGGCGGCGAGGAGAGCCGTCAACAGATCTCCCCACAGCCGGCACGAACTTTAGCGCTCGCAAATCATTTACTGCGAGCGCGGTGTCCCTGTTCCGATTTTAGAAGAGGTAAAACAAGGGTAACGCAAGCCAAAAGCATGTTGCAAATTACAGTAAAGCACGCCAATCCGCATTGTGTGCCCTGTGTGGCACTTTCGTGTGAGCTTGTGTCAATTTCCTGCACCGTCGCCGCGATATACGAGTTGGGGCGACTGCAATCAAGACGCAGCGAGCACTGGTGAAGGCTCGCTTGCGCTTGATTGCTTCTGTCGAGAAAGGATGCTGCTTGCCCTTTGACACGCAGATTGCACAGGAGGCCGTTTTTGCGTCAAAGGGTCGGACAGATTTTCAGGCGACAGGTCACTGAGAGCACAGAAGGCCGATTCTGGAAAAACAGCCGCCACCCTTTGACAGCTAAAATGCACAGGAGACCGTTTTGATGTCAAAGGGTCGAGACAAATTTCGGGCAAAGAGCCACAGATCGCACAGA
>JBAYFJ010000029.1:0-18369 GCA_041667245.1 Bacteroidales bacterium
GCGACCAACCGTTTCGAGAGCGTCGCCGACGCGGAGGCCTTCGCGTCCGACAAGGTCGATTCATACGAGAGCGTCATAGGCAAGACGTATGTCAAGGAGCTATGGCAGTCGTGCAAGAGCGCCACTGATTTCATTCTTGATCACGGTTTTAACGCCGGTATGATTCGCAAGGAAGAGTACAATAGAATGAAGGAGATGTTCAAGTTCTATGTGCCTCTCAGGGGTTTTGCCGACGATACCGCCGGAGACCTGTACACCTACTATGGGAGAGGCGCGTCGGGCAAAGGCGCTGAGAAGCCTATCATCAAGGCAAAAGGACGTAGGTCCAAGGCCGAATCCCCGATAAGCCATATAGGGGCGATGGCCGATTCAGCAATCGCAGCCGCTACCCTTTGACAGATAGAATGCACAGAATAGCGATTTCGTGTCAAAGGGTCGGATCAAATTTCAGGCAAAAGTCTCTCAGTAGCCGTTTATGAGCGGCATCCGATGTCTATCCATAGGCGCTGGTCTGGAGCATCCGAAAGGGGCGGTACGTAGCCCCTATCCGGAGGGGCACCATAGGCGCTGGTCTGGGGCATCCGAAGGCTGTCGTAGCCAATCCGGAGGTGCATCAGAGGTGCTGGTCTGGGGCATCCGAAGGCTGTCGTAGCCGGTCCGGAGGTGCATCAGAGGGGCTGTCAGTAGCTGAGGACGGTGACCTTGATGTTGTCGAAGTACATTCTGTGGTACTTCTTGCTGGTCTCGGCGCAGTAATCCTTGCCGTCTGTTCCGATGCCTATGCGCGAGGTCGGCTTTACGTTGGAAATCTCAAGACTTACGTGCTGCCATTCGTATTTCTTCTCGATGGACCCGCTGAAAGTCTGACTCGGAGAGGTACTGTAGGCAATCATATTGTCTGCCGCAGTTGCCCCGTCGAACACGTGGACGAGATAGGTGAGAGGCTCGTAGGCGACTTCGTAGTAAGGAGCGCAGTCGAACTCAACCTTGACCTTCGCTGTCCCGCTTAGAGCGGCGAGCTCAGGAGTGACTATATCTCCCGAAATTGTAGAAGAAGCAGTGCCGCTTCCTATTCTGAGATTGCCTGAGTACTCAGAGATGCTTAGCGACTTGTTGTCACTCATCCAACCTGCCCAGTTCTTCAGTCTTGTCCCCGAAGTCGCAAGACCGCAGCCGCTCTTGGTGTCGAAGAAATAACCTGTGCCTACTCCCATACGGACAAGATCATCGGAAGTGCTTCCGATCTTCGCATTGTCCCCGGAGGCGTAGGTGTAAGAGGTAGGTGTCTTCACGTCGGAAGGCTTGTAGCCCGCGCATCTGGAGATGGCTTCAGAACCCCAGAGGATCTCTCCAAAATCCTCTGAAAGAATGACTTGTCCTGCATTCGCTGACCCGGCTGAAAGACCGGCTATGTCCACGACATCTGAAGCGGAGGTGGTGTAGGAAGCCACTGAGGAGACACTCTTGGTGGTGTTCTCGATTTTGACGTAGTACTTCGTGTTTGGCTTCAGGCCTGAGAAATGGAATCTCGGGCTTACGTTGAAGACTTCAGGGTAATTCCCGTAAGGGGTAGTCCATTGCCAGTTGGCCCAGCCTGCCTCAGCGCTCCAGCGGACGAGCAGATCGGCATTGGTGCAGCCTTCCGCTGAATAGATTCCGAATATGTAGGCGTCAGCCTTGTCGGCCGTCGGGTCGTTGAAGTCTGAAACAGACCAAGAAACGCCTATCTGGGAGGCATTCAGCAGAACTGATTTCTGAACCAACTCCGTGGTGAGTTTCTTCTTGGTGAGAGTCTGGGAGAGGGGATTGACCTTCCCGGAGGAGAACACGGCTTCCGAAGAAGCGGTCTCGTAATAGTACTCGACTGTGTTGGACTTGTTCATCGCAGAGATGCGAAGGCCCTTTGCAGTCTGAGGAATAGCGAGAGCATAGATGGTCATAATCCCGTTCTCAGCAACCTGAGCCGGAGTGCCGAAGGTTATCGCAACGTCTCCTGAAGTCATGTTTGTCCATGCGGGAGCAGCCCCGCTCAGGTCGAGTTCGGCTTTGTTCTTAAGTGATCCGTCAGAAGATGAGATGGTGACGGAAGCAATCTCGTCAGCGGAAGGGAATGTCAGATCCATCTTCAGTATAGCCGCCTGATTGACGAAAGACAGTGAGGTCGAAGTCGCTGAGAATGAGCCCGAAGCCGTCATCGGAGCTATAGACTGGATTGACACAAGTGTGCCGCTTTGAGCGGAATAATCGACAGAGGCCTTTAGATTCTCCACCTTCAACGAAGACGGGTACAGAGCCACGATTGCGTCTCCGTCCTTGGCATCTATGACTCCCGAAAAGTCGGTTGCAGTCGTGCCCTCGGCCTCCTCAGTTGATGAAAATTCAGCCGAAATGCCTGACTGCGTGATGTCATAGAGGCTTATTTTGTCTTTTGCAGACCAAGCCACCTTGACGGTGTTGCCATCGGCGGTGAACGAAGTTTTGGTCTGAGGCAAAGATGCGTAGATGGTCACGGTTGCGCCCGAAACAGCGTCAACCTCTTTTTCTTTAGAACAGCCTGTTATTGCGGCGCCTATAGTCAGGACCGCGATGGCGTTTGCCAATATATTGAACTTTTTCATATCCCAAAAATTAAATTATTTCCAAGTGTTTCCTTCACCATAATCCCCGACGCTGCCGTTGCCGGAATTGCCTTTCTTTTCGGTGTTTCCGTTGGTCTTGACAAGAATGTCGTCAATGAAAAAACGGTAGTCTTTCAGATAATCTTCCACTCCTTCTTTTTCAGCCGTGCCGAAAGTAAGAGTAGTTGCCTGAGTCGCTCCGGAGATCTTCACTGTGAAAGATTTGAAGACACCGTTCTCAAGAGAACCTCCCACAGCGCCGTCTGTAACAGTTGCGCCGGATTCCGAGTCGGCAGACACCGTGAGATTCTGAAGTGATGCCTCACCATAGGCGTTGACCATTGTAGCTGCCTTGAATGTCAAAAGCAAGTCCGCTTTAGTGTAGCCCATTTCCTTGAGCCTGTCGCCTACCTTTATCGTAAAGCAGCCCACTTTGTTGCGGGAGAACAGTGACTCGTCCGCATAGCTTACCTGAAGATAGCCGGGGCGGCCGTAGCAGTTCGTGACCTTGGAATAGTCGTCTTTCAGGACTATGCTTGTGCTCTTGTCAGTGGTCCAGGAGCGCATAAATCCCATCGGAACCTCAATGTACTGGGCATTCACGCTAATCAGGTCGTCAAAGCCATTGGAATAGACCACGTCCGTGGAATTGGTTGTCTCTATCTCGCTGAGCGAAGCGCTCGCCTTTGTGATGCAGATGCCGTGAGCAAAGTAAGGAGTGCTCGTAGCGTCTGCTGAGGAGATGAAGCGGAAATATATTTTTCCTCCTGCCGGGATCTTTTCCGACGGGGCTATGGAGAAGTCAATAGATTTCCACATAGCATCGGAAGAGCTTGCTTCTATGGTCCCTTCAAACGCTTTCCATGACGTGCTGTCCCTGCTCCATTCGAAAGACCAAATTCCTGCCGTGGTGATTCCGTCTTTTCTGCTGCCGAAGCAGAAACGCAGATCTCCTGACAATTCCTCTTTGACAGGGATTGTGATAGCCCATCCGTTTCCCGCAGTCAAAGTGCTGACCTTGAGCGCCCTCTGGAAGTAGCCGTTAGTTGCGGGAGAGGTGTGCGCAGGACAGAGAAAGGACATCGAGACAGTTGGATCCGAGCATCTGATGACCATACCGTCTTTCATGGTGCAAGTGTTGCCGGATATGACCCCGTTGTCCAGAAGGTAGTTTTCGTCAATCTTGAACATCTCGCAGATAGGGAAGGAGTAGCCTTGAGGAATGATGACCGCGGCAGCCGCCTGAGAGACTGTGACTGTTTGGGACGCTTCTCCTGAAGCTGTGGAGATTGTGATCTGGCATGTTCTTACAGAGGTGCCTGAGTTCGGGTCAACTGTCAGTGAGATGTCCCCGTCGCCCATTCCTGATGCAGCGCTTGAGGAGACCCAGGTGGCTATGACGCCGTCTGAATCCAGAATTGTCACGTCCCAGTAGGAATTGCTTTTCACGCTTACCGCGAACACTCCTCCATCGGCAGTGGCTTCCACCGAGGCCGTGGAAAGTGAGAGCGAGGCTTTCTCACTGACTGTCTCATCATCGCCACAGGCCGTCGTTCCTAAGATCAGGATGGCGGAGGCAACCAAAAAGTTCAAAAACTTTTTCATAGTAAAAATGGTATTTAGTGTTAAATATTAAAAAAATGATTTTTCTATTGCAATCTAAAAAACTTTGCTTATTTTTGCACCACACTAAACAACACTTAACTCGTATCACGTAACATTGGTGTAGTGTGGTGTGTGACGGCAAATATAGCACTAAATCTATAATTATGAAAAAAAGTTTGAAAGAATTTCAAGGAAAGTCGTTATTAAGGCGATTGGTGGCATCCTGCGCGCTTTTGGCGATGACGATTATCATTCCCTCGTTCGCGACTGCCCAGAACTACAAGCTCTCCGGTGTTGTCAAGGACGACAAGGGACAGCCTGTCGTGGGCGCTGCGGTCATAGTGACCGGGACAAGTAACGGTGCGGCTACCGACATTGACGGACATTTCACGCTCCTGATGAGCGAGTCGCCTTCGGAAAACGGCACTCTTACCGTGTCCAGCATCGGGTACACGACAAAAGTACTGCCCTTGGGCAAAAGAACGGCTTTCGAGGTCGTTCTGGCGGAAGAGTCCACTCTTATGGACGAGAGCGTGGTCATCGGCTACAGTACGATTAAGAAAAAGGACCTCACGGGATCCATCTCCACATTGAGCGGGGAAGCGGTCACAGGAAGGCAAACTCAGACCGTGTCTACCGCATTGCAGGGGGCTATGCCCGGAGTCACCGTCACCAGAACCAATTCAGCTCCCGGCGGGAATGCGACCATACGTGTCAGAGGCATCACCACTATCACTGAAGGAGCTTCCGACCCGTATATTTTGATAGACGGAGTTGCGGGCTCACTTAGCGATCTGAATCCTAACGACATAGAGAACATCACCGTTCTCAAGGATGCAGCGTCGGCGTCCATTTACGGATCTCAGGCCGCTGCCGGAGTTATCCTCATCACCACCAAGAGGGCCAAGTCGGGATCAAGCGTCTCTTACAGTTACACTTTGGGAATAGACTCACCCTCCTCGATGCCTGACTATATGAACGCGGTCGATTATATGAAGGCAATCAACGAATTGCGCTACAACGACTTGCCTTCTGGCGGCTGGTACCAGGAGTACGGGAAGGAAATGGTGGACAATTACTGGGCTCTGAATGCTGAGAATTCGGATCTGTACCCTAACGAGGACTGGCTCGGACTCATACTCAATGGCAATGCGATCCGCCAGTCTCACAATCTTAACATCACCTCATCCGGCAAGAAACTGCATTCCGCGGTGAGTGTGGGAATTGACGATGTGAACGGGCTTTTCACAAAGAATCAAAGCTGGAAGCGCTACACGGTGCGTGCGAACAATGATATGCAGGTGTACGACTGGATGAAGTTGTCCGTGGATCTTTCTTTCAAAATAACCGATTCACTGGACCCTCACACATCTCCTTCAGGTTCAATGCGCTACATAGCTCCTATCTACAAGGCTGTCTGGTCCGATGGAAGATATGCTCCCGGAAAAGACGGTATAAACCCGTATGCGGCTTTGGTTTCAGGTGGTACGGAAAAGGAGAAATCCTATCTTTCTTCCGGTAAGTTCCAAATGGATTTGACACCAGTCAAAGGATTGGTGATCACCGGCTTGTTCTCTCCGAGATTCACTTTCGTGAAACAGAAGGACTTGCAGAGTCAGACGCCTTATTTCTCTTATCTTCAGGAGTCGTCAACCAGCAACACATACATCTCTTCCGCCCAGACCACTGAGCTTGAGGAGTATCGCAAGGACATTTTTCAGCAGTCCACTCAGTTCTATGCCAACTATCAGAAGACTCTTGCATTGAAGCACAATTTCAGCGCAATGGCCGGCTATGAGAATTTCTACTACAAATCCGGGGCTCTGATCGGTAAGAACTCCGTGTTCCCTACTTCTCTGATTACTGACTTGAACGCCGGTTCGGCTGACGGCGCGTCTGTCTCAACTGACGACAATTACGAGCTTTGTCGCAATTCTTTCTTCGGCAGGCTTATGTACAATTACAATTCGAAGTACTATGTCCAGGCCAATGTTCGTCGTGACGGGTCTTCCCGTTTTGCTAAGGACAATCGCTGGGGTACATTCCTTTCAGCTTCAGCTGGATGGGTGTTCTCAGAGGAGGGCTTTATGAAAGGAGCGAAGGGTGTGATAGATCACGGCAAGTTGCGTCTTTCCTACGGCGAGCTTGGTAACGAGAGAATCAAGGGATATTATCCTTATCAGGCCATCCTGACGTCCAATCACACTGTTGGATATGTGGGCGACGCTGTGACTGCCCTCACCGGTTATTCTCAGGCTGATGCGGTGGTTCAGAACCTTACTTGGGAGACCACTTCTACGGCTGACGTTGGAATTGACCTTGTTATGCTCAAGGACAGGCTCACATTCACAGGAGACTGGTACTACAAGAAGACTGAGGATATGCTTTTGACCGTTCCGGTTGCTCCTATTATGGGCCTTTCAGATCCTTATGACAATGTGGGCGATATGAACACCAAAGGATGGGAGATTTCTCTCGGCTGGAGAGATGTGATCGGTAATTTCTCTTACAGCGTGCAGGCGAATCTTTCCGATGAAGTGTCAAAGGTCGGCTATATAGGCGGCAAAGAAATCATTTCCGGAGGCAAGATTGTCAAAGAAGGCGAGGAATTCCAGTCGTGGTACGGCTACAAGAGCGATGGGCTGTTCCAAACTGAGGAGGAGCTCGCACATTCAGCGACCATAGGCACTAATTATCTCGGTGACATTAAGTATGTCAACCTTGAGGATGCCGATGCCACCAATCCGGTGATTTCAACTGAATATGACAGAACGGTTCTCGGTTCTTCTCTGCCTCATTTCAATTACGGCGGCACTTTGCAGCTCGGATGGAAGAGTCTGGACTTCAACGTGACGGTGCAGGGTGTTGGAAAACGGAACTCTTACCTGACTGACGAGATGGTGGAGCCTTTGAGGTCTCAGTGGTACAATGTGCCTTCTATTCTTGACGGAAAATCATGGAGCAGGACAAACACTGTTGCGGAGAATCTGGATGCGAAATATCCTCGTTATTCTTGGAGTTCAGCTGCGAGCAATTATGCGATTTCGGATTTCTGGATCATCAACGGAGCTTATCTCAGAATCAAGGATATCACTCTCGGCTACACTCTTCCTCAGAGATGGACGAACGCCATACACATCAATAATGTGCGTTTCTCAGCAACGCTGTCTGACTTCTTTACCTTCAGCCATTTTCCTAAGGGATGGGATCCGGAAGTTGGGGTCGCAGGCTATCCTATAACGAAGTCAGTGCTTTTCTCAGCGCAGATTAAATTCTAAAAAAACAAAGATTATGAAAAGAATATATACTATTGTCGCATTATTGCTGGTCGGTGTCTTTTCCTATTCCTGCATGGATATGGATTTGAGTCCTACCGACGGAGCGTCGACGGGCAACTGGTTTCAGACCGCCGATCAGTTCGAGATGAACCTGAACGCTCTTCTGCACCATATTTATTGGCCTATGGAGCGTAACGAGTGGACTTCATCCGAAACGGCTGAACTTGATGCTCTTACTGACGATTTTACCAACAGGCAGTCGGTGAGCCGTTATCTGAAAAATCAGATGGATGCGTCTTTCCCTCTTTCTACGGCAATGTGGGATAACACTTACACGGGAATAAACAGATGCAACAAGATTCTCACAGAGCTTGATAAGGTCAAGGGAAATATGACCGAAAGCGAATATAACCTAATACGAGGCAATGCTCTTTTCTACAGGGCTTGCTTCTATTGCAGGATTATGGTTCATTTCGGGAATCCGGTGATTGTGGATCCTGCGCTGGATATGGATTCGGATGAGGGCAGGGAGTCGTCTTATCTTCTTTCCAGAACGGATATGTGGTCGGTGCTGGATGACTTTATGACAGATTTCGACGAGGCTTCAAGGTTGCTTCCGACAGAATACTCTGCTTCAGAGGTCGAGCGCGCGACAAAGGGCGCGGCTTACGGGATGAAGGCCAGATTCGCCCTGCATTTCGCTTCTATTCGAAAATGGGACACTTACGGCCTTGCGGATCCGGCTTCGGCCGCTAAATATTTCGAAATGGCTCGTGACGCAGCTAAGGCTTGTATGGATCTGGGAAAATACACTCTTTACGACAATTTCGGCAAGTTGTTCAAGATGAGCACTCACCACACGAGCGAGGGGATATTCGTAATTCCTCGTTCCAAGGCTTTGAGTAACGAGTCCAAGTACGAGTACCTCTATTCAGGTGCCACGAGGGCCAAACTTTCCCGTCTTTCCGGGGCTCCGACCTGCACGACTTGCTGCCCTTCGTGGGATTTGCTTTGCGCATTCACAGATGATGAGGGCAAGCCTATCGACGAATCCTCCGTGTACAATCCTAACGATCCGTGGGCTCATCGCGACCCTCGTCTGAAGGCTACGATTGTGGAGCCAGGCACTGAGCATCTTGGTGTTATCTACCAGCCTCATTTCGATGTGGATTCGGTCTATTCCAGCAGATATGGCGGCTATGTCGTCAACAACGACTCCAGAACTTACAAGATTGAGGGCAGCTCAAACCAGTATGCCTCTTATAACGGTCTGGTTCTCTGCAAAATGGTGGATAACGACTGGCTTTCTCCTTTCGAGGCTGAGAACGACAAGATTATCCTGAGATATGCAGACGTGCTTTTGATGTTTGCGGAGGCGAAGATTGAGCTTGGGGACATTGACGCGTCGGTTTTGGAGGCCATCAACACTGTTCGTGCCCGCGCCTACGGGTCTTCAAAGACCTATCCTGCCGTTACTGTGACGGATCAGGCATCTCTTCGCACCGTGCTTCGTACCGAGCGCAGGATGGAGTTCGCTTTCGAGAATCTTCGTCTTTACGATATCTGGCGCTGGCGTATCGGAGAGGTGTGTCTGAACAACTTCAATTACGGTCTGCCTAAAAAGAATAAGACGCTTCAGCGGGCCTACATTGACAACGGTATGTGGTTTATGGGGGCGGTTCCACAGATTGACGAGAACGACTGTCCTTTGTTTGCCGAGCCGGTGGTGAGAGGCGATTCCGACTTTTTCGGCACTAATAAATACGCTCAAAAACTCTCGGAACGTAAATTTGTCGGTCCAAAGAGTTATCTTTGGCCTATCCCTACCACGACTCTCAATGTTATGCCTAACATTGCGAAGGATCAGAACACCGGATACTAATAATAGATTGATATATGATGAAAAACACAGTAAGAATTTTTGTGTTCGCTGCGGCTCTTCTCGCAAGTGCGTTCACCCTTTCGGCTCACGATTCTTTCGTGCTGAAGAATGGCAAGATTGAGGTCGCGGTCGATTCCAAGGGTCGTCTGACCAGCCTGAAGAATGTCCTTACCGGACAACAATATGCTTCCGGTGATGCTCTGTGGCGTCTTTATTATGACTCCAAGGCGCAAAATGAGATTCAGGTTCTCGGCTCGGAGCAGACTCCAAAGGTGTCTTCGGACGGCGAGGCAATATTCATTAAGTACTCTTCTCTGGTCAACGGGGGAGAAGGTGTCGGAATCACGCTTTCTCTGAAAGTCATTTTGGAGGAGGATAAGGTGCGTTTCTCTTCAGAGATGACGAATAATATGCCTCACACCATTATTCGTGAGTTCCAATATCCGTTAGTAGGGGATCTGTGTCTTCCGGATGATTTCAAATTGTTCATCACGGACACGGGCGGGCAGATTTACTCTAATCCCAAGTCGACTATCTTACGCAGAAGCAATAATCCTCCGTACAAGTCGCCTTCTCAGCTTTTCAGGCAGATGGACATAAAGTATCCTACTCGTATAGCTTCCAACTGTTTCGCTTTCTGGGATGATACTCAGGGCCTGTATTTCGGCAGTCACGATTCTACTTTCCAGGACACTTGGCACGGACTTCGGCTCTATCCTGACGCCAAAGGTGAATTCACTCGTCTTGAGGCCGGGTTCTACAAGTATCCAAACTGCTTTTGCGGAGAGACTTGGAAATGTGACGCCAACGTAGTGGCTCCATATTCCGGATTCTGGCACGAAACTTCGCGCATTTACCGTACATGGGCGGACACTTGGTGGAATCGCAGGCCGACTCCGATGTGGGTGCGCAAGATGAACAGTTGGCAGAGAATCATTTTCAAACATCAGTACGGGGAGTATCTTTTCCGCTATTCCGATCTGAACGGGCGTATCAAGGATGTGGCCAACAGTGTCGATGCAAGTATGGTTCTGGCTTTCGGATGGTGGGAGAAAGGAATGGATAACGGTTATCCTGCCTATGACGCCGATCCCGCTCAGGGGGGCGATGAGGGCTGGAAGAAGGCTGTTACGGAGTTTGAGAAGTCGGGGCATCATCTGGTTGTCTATTTCAACGGAAAGCTGATCGACAGGGAGAGTGATTACTACAAGTCCGGTAAGGGAAAGAATGTCTGCTACACTGACAACACCGGGGCCGAATTTACCGAGCAGTACAAGTTCACGGGTCAGGGGACTTTCCTTGGCAGCAAAAATGCAAGGACCTTTGCCATTGCGGACACTCGTAACCCGGATTGGAGGCAGATTCTTCTCAATCACGCTGACAGGGCCTATAACTACGGTGCGAGCGGTGTGTTTTACGATCAGCTCGGTTACGGGGAGAATAGTACCAACTGGGATCTTTCGAGGGAGTTCGCTGTGCCAAATCTTTGTGTGGCGGCTGACAAGGCGGCTATGATGAAGATTCTCCGTGACCACATCAATGCGAAGAATCCTGATTTCTCTATCGGTACCGAGTGGCTGACTGATGCCATTTGCTGTTATGCGGACTACATCCACATCTACACCACAACGGCGGGTCCGAACAGTATGATGGACTGGTTCCGCTACACTTTCCCTGAGGTCATTATCTCGGATAGGGAAGTGCGTGACGACAGTGACATTCCGCGCAGGGTGAACAATACGTTGCTGGTGGGGTTGAGGAATGACATTGAGATCTACCGTTGCCGTGATCTTATCGACAAGACGCCTGTCTATCAGGCTTATCTTGCCAAGGCCAACGCTATCAAGACTAAGTACTCGGATTTGCTTTTGCTTGGCACTTTCAAAGACTGCGACGGTTTCTCTATGGACAATTCGGATGTAGATGCGAATGCTTTCGTGAATGGTGACAAGATGGCTATCGTTGTGACTTCTGTTGAGGACGGGCATGAGATTGCCGGTCTTGAGGTGCCGGGATATGGTTATGTGGAGAGTTCGGTTCTCGGCAATGCCAAGGTGTCTTCGGACGGCAAGTCTGTCGCTCTCGGACAGTATGATTTGGCGGTGCTTGTGTACAAGAAGCTTAATTAGGTTATTGATAGTATTATTTGTGTTGTATTTTCAGCCGGGGCGTTTTTTGCCCCGACTGATTTTGAAATTTTTAGGCGAATTCGGGGCCTCGTTTCGAGATGCGTTTAGCCACTGAAGCCCTTTGATGATTACAGGCAAATTTTACACGGAATTCGTAAATGGTGAAATGCTTCAAAGGCAGATTTGCCACTTACAACGCAAAAGTGAGATTCCGGACAAATGGTTTTGACTTGCGCAACATTGTAAACACTGTCTGTCCCGACTATCGGTGACCCTGGTGCAAAACAGAGGTCATTTGCACCCCGCTGCTTCAATCAAATGCTTGATGAAATCCGTAAAATCTGTTATTGTTGACAAAATGCATAAAATGCAGAATGTTTTTTGTGAATTGAATGCTCACGGCGTGACAGTGAAACTGTGCGTTCCCGGCAAATATTATCGAGGTACCCGCTTTGACTGGGCCGGCATAATCCGCAGGCTGAGTTTCTCAGGACACGAATATGTCGATGAGTGGTTCGACAATTATGACCCCACCCATCACGATTGCGTTTGCGGCCCGGTTGAGGAGTTTACTCAGATTGGTTACGAGTCTGCGCTTGTGGCTTCGACTCCGATTCCGGCTTCGGCTTCGGAGGCGCTGTTTCTGAAGATTGGCGTTGGGATGCTGCTTAGGCCATCCGCCGAAAGCCACTACGACAGATTCAATGTGTATGAGATAGCAGACCCCGGGCTCCGTTCCTTCGACATATCCTCTGACGGCTCCTCCGCCACGTTCCGCCATCAACTTTCGCGCAACATCCATAGCGACTCATCGGACCCATATTGTGGTCTCAGGTCCGATCCGCCTTGTCGTCCTTTAACTGACCTTCCGACCTCAGCGCCTTCTATCCCTACGCATTTTGCATCCGACTCCTTTGGCTATGATTATGTCAAAACAATTTCAATCATCGGCCCTGGCGAAATCATTCTGTCACATTGTCTCAAAAACACAGGAACCCTTCAACTGTCCGGCAGCGTCTATGACCACAATTTTTTCAATTTAGATTCAATGCAAGTCGGCCCGGACACCTTGATAGATTTTCCTTTCAAGCCCATCGGCGATTGGCGCTCGCCCTACGACAATGTTGCCCTGACCCAATCCGGGATCCGTTTTTCACGTCCGTTAGCAAAAGGCGAATCCGTCTTTATGGGAAATCTTCGTCCCGCCCCACAAGCCAATCCCGCCTCTCCGGACAATTCAGTTCCGCAAGCCAATTCCACACCCACCACCACAAACACATCAGCTGTCTTATCGACCGGCTCTAAGACTTCTTTTCCAACTAATGGCTCCAAATCTGCTCTACTGTCCAAACCAACGTATGATAACTCCTTCCGTCTTCGAAATGCAGGTTCCGGCGCCGGCGTCATAGCCGAATGCGCAGCCCCGTTTGACTATATGGTCTTCTGGTCTAATCACCGAGTCGCCTGCTTGGAACCATATATTCCATTCCACATCCTTCCGGGCGAAACCTTCTCTTGGGACATCAAGTATCGCCTTATTTGACAATTGCTAAAAGAGTGGTTTCTTGCCGAAAAACCAGTCCGACCCTTTGACACAAAAAACGTCTGCGGACAGACGTGGATTACGGCATCTCAAAATGACGCAATCTCGGCTCTGACGGCAAAACGTTCAGAGGCCAAGTATGAAATGGTTGCTGCCAAATCAAAATGAATAGCTGTCTTGGATAAGAGCTGAAGATTGTTTTTGGTTTTAGGTGCATATATTAGCTGAAATAGTGTTTGGATTTGCTTGTGAAATAATGTACTTTTACAATGCTAAAATTGAGATTGTAATATAAATGATATAAGGAGTTTGGCATTATGGAAAAGAAGAATTTGTCAGAAAAGGAGATGAAACTATTGCTGGGATTCCAGCAGGACGAGTGCAACGCAACCGAGATTTACAAACGGTTGGGAAATATGGCGAAGTCGGATCACAACCGAGATGTGCTGCTAAGTATGTCACACGAAGAGTCCGGTCATTATGAATTCATATCCAATTACACCGGCAAAAAATTGCATTTCAGCAAGAGCAAGGTCTTTATGACCACTTTCTTGGCCCGCGTTTTCGGCTTGACTTTCGTGCTCAAACGACTTGAGAAAGATGAATCGCTTGCCTCATCCGCCTACGAGGACAATGATGTTCTTAAGAGTTTTGCCGCGACAGAAGACAAGCACGAGGATGCTCTTCTCGATATGATTGACGAGCGTTTTCTGAAATATATGGGATCAATAGTGCTTGGTCTGAATGATGCTTTGGTGGAGTTTACGGGAGCGTTGGCTGGATACACGCTTGCTCTGGGAAGTTGCAGTATGGTTGCGCTGACTGGTAGCATTACGGGAATTGCGGCGGCTCTGAGTATGGGATCTTCCGAATATCTCTCAACAGTATCCGATGGGGGAGACCGCAAGCACGCATTCCAAGCCGCGATTTACACATCCGCGGCCTATCTGGTGACGGTGTTCCTTTTGATTTTGCCGTATATCGTCATTCCATACAGACTGCTTGCCGCAGGCACGATGCTGGCGCTCGCCATTATAATCATAGCGGTTTTCAATTACTACTATTCGATTGTCCGCAACGAGAAATTCACAAGGCGGTTCGGCGAGATGGCGACCATCAGTCTGTCCGTCGCCGTTGTCAGTTTCTTCATCGGCTTCCTGCTGAAAATGTTCACCGGCATCGAGGCCTGAAGCACAAGTGAAAGGCTTGAGGCACAAGGGAGAGACCGGAGGCAAGGGTATATGGTCAAGAGACGATCCAGGGCAAGTGTCCTGTTTCAGAGGGTGTTAAGCCTTTTGCAGAGGCCGTAGAAAGCGGCATCGTCTATGTGTGTGGCTTTCCCGATGTGTGTCAGAAGTCCGGAGTCCGTCAATTCGGAAAGGCCGGTTGTGATTGCCGGCTCCATAAAGGCGAATGATTTGGAGATCTGACCGCCGAACAGCAGACATTCTATTCGTTTTTCGCGAAGTATCTCTCTCAGGGCTGATGCGAGGATGGCCCCCACTGTGGAGAAAGTCTGTAGCGCGGCATTATCCCCAAGAGAAGCGGCTTTGCCGATGTCCGCGACAGTCAGAGAACCATCGGCAGCTGCAAAGTGGCTTTCTGGAAAATGGCTGGCGAAAGAGGAGTGCGAAATCTCCGAATATATCCGCAAGAACCCTCTCTTGGAAGCATAATCCTCTAAAATCCCGTCCTTGTACGGCAGATTGTAAATTGGAACTGCAGGTGACTTTGAAGAAGAAAGACGGATTTGCCTGTTTTGGCTAAAAGCGAATCCGAGACCTGTGCCGAGGGTGACGATGGCCACATTCTTGTACGAAGCGCCGCTGCCATAAGTCATCTCCCCTGACAGCATAGCCGCGACATCGTGCATAAAAGTTACTGAAACTCCTGAAAATCCGCTTTTCAGAATCTCGTTTCTTAGGTCGAGCCCATAGATGGAGGCAAACTTGTGCTTCATCAGAGGCACACCCTTGTCGTAGTCAAAAGGCCCCGGAATGCAGACACCGATTCCCACAATCTCAACTCCCGCTGACTCGGCATCCGCACGTCCCAGCGAAAGTGCGGAGAGTAAAGCCGAAATTATCTTTTCCGAAGATCCGGCAGAATCTATCGGTACTTTGAAATAACTGTCGGGCAGGAGATTATCCTCCCCGACAGCAAGTCCTGCCTTGATGAAAGTCCCACCTACATCAAGAAGCAATTTACCCTTGACAGACATTATCTCGGCTCGTTCTCAAAGCCGTCCCTGAGCATTGTCTTGTGCACGCAGATAGGCTCGTTCCCGAGATTCTCGATGACGTACTCGCCCATGTCCGCAGGGACCACGACAATGTCCATAAACTCAGCGATGAAGAACTTCGAGGGATCGCTCACGGAACAAATCCTGATCTTCTCTCCGTCGACCAATGAAAGAACGTGGAAACGACCCGCCGTGTTGTCAGTGATGCTTTTCTCGAATTCAAGACGACGAAGCGTGAAATATAGCAGCTTGTGTTCGCCGACAATATATTCCGCCCATCCTTCTCCGCTTCTGACCGCTTGAGGCTCTTGAACTATGTTCTTCCTTACCCAGGAAGTCCGGCGGTCCGTGACCAGATTCTTCTCACCCATCTTGGTGTGGATAGGCCTCTGCTTGCCGTCAAAGTCCAAACGCAAGTAGTCATACAGCTTGTAGGTGTACGAACCGATGGTCAGACTTCCTATTTCAAGAACCACCTGATTCCTTCCCGAGGAATGGATGGTCCCTGCCGGAATCATAACCTGAAGACCAGGTTTGGAATCCTCATAGCTGACGAACTTCTGATAATCCACGCTTTTGTGCTCAGTGTCAGCCTTTTCAATCTCCCTGAAGAACTCAGGAATGTCGGCATCGTCGCGGAACCCGAGGAAAGTCTTGGCGTGATGACCTGAAGCCACAACATAGTAACTCTCGTCCTGGCGTCCGAACTCATCGAAATTGTCGATGTTGAATTTGCCACCCGAGTGGCACTGAATGGACATATTCCCGCTGCTGTGGTAAGAATCGTCATAATTGAACCGGATAGGGAAGTACCATCCATATTTCTTGACGCTTTCCTCACCCATCATAGGGATTCCTTCCTGCTCAATGAAAGTCGAGAAAGGAATCTCCACATAATCAGCTCCCGCTTCGACCACGACGCTGACTTCCATCGGAATCAGGTCGAAGACCCAGGCGCAATTTCTCATAGTATCAGGCAAGTGGCGAAGATTCTTGACGTAAGTGCCGCCCCAGATGCCTTCCAGATAGACAGGCTTGCATCGGAACGGATATTTTACGAGCGTGTCCATAATGTCCTCGGCTGTCTCTCTGGAGAGCAGCTGCATTTTGTCAAGATCATCCGATGGAATGTAATAGTCGAGAATATGGCTATGAAGAATGTCAGTCCTGAGCTGTACGGCAACCTCGTAATCCACATAGTAGCAACGTCTTATAATCTGATTCACAGGTCTCGCGGTAATGTCCCCGAAATTCTTGAACTGACCTCTGCGGATTCGCAAAGTCCCCTCCTTGGGAGTGACGTCGAAATAACATTTCACATCGTACAGCCCGCGAAGGTCATTAATCAGACAGCCGTAGCCGTAGACGACAATGATCTCGCGGGATTTCTCTTTTCTGAGAGCCTCAATATTTGAAGCGAACTCGCTGACTTTCCGTGAATCTAACAGACCCTCGTAACCGCCTTTGTAGACTCTACCGAATAGCAGAGTGGGGTCCAAAGTCTTGTCCCACATCAGCGTAGGGTCAATCATCTTGTGCAGCTCCTCTTCCGGTTTGAACACCTCCGAGAAGTCGTAAGTGCGGAAGCCGATTCCAGCCGCCGAGAACTGCTGACCCAGACAGTTCAGCATCCTCGTCCAGTCAGCGGTCGTGTAGCCGTCGAAAGCCACGATAATATTTCCTCCCTCTGAGTGCGAGAGCCTTTCGGACAAATCTTTAGCCAACTTTTTTGCAGAAGCCAAAGTGCCCGTAGTAATTCCTTCTATTGTCTTCTTCTTTAATTCCGGCCTGTTGATTGCCTTAGGGTCGTCAAAAGGGAACGGATTGTACATAAAACTCATATCGTCTGTCTATTTAATGTTGTAAAACTCGAAGTCCATCATTGCCGCAAAGTCCTCAAGCTCAGCTGTGTAATCCCCGTCCACTATTCCGAAATGCTGAGTGGTCCCTATCTTCAGAATCTCTTCGAAAAGACGTTTGACCGGAACCACCGGCTTGAAAATGCTGTGAGAGTAGGTTGCCAGCAGATGCTCTCCCTCAAGAGAATCCACAAGCGTGCACACCAGTTTGTACTTGCCGTCACATTCCACCAGCTGAGCCATAGTCTTTCTGCCAGGACTGATCCGGTACCATGCGAAAGGCGCCCCCGCATATTTGTAACTCGTCTTTGCGAAACGCACGTCGCGCGCGATCCACACGTTGTCCTGCCATTTTGGATCATTATGGTCATTAGGCCCCGCATGTCCGCCTGCGAATGTTCCGAAATCGGTCTCTATGTGGAACGGCTCAAGAAAATTGACGTTCTTGCCCCCTGAGAGCAATTTCAAAACGAATGTCGCAAGACCTGCCCCAATGTCCGCCTCAGGAACCAGAACCGAAGTGTTCTCATTGAACCACGGATGGTAGAATCCGGCTCTCAGTCCTATGAGTTTGAACATAGCCACGTCAATGTCGTTGAACACCATAATGTCTATGTCCGAATTTTGCGCCATTTTAGCAAGTCCTATGGAAGCATTCACCGAAGCCTGGAATTTGTCGTAGGCAACGTCGTCCATCATCTTGTATTTGCTTGTCAGAACATCGCAATAATCTTTACTTTCGCTTTCCGGAATCGTGTTGATTGCGTCTGCATAAATTGAATACGGCAGAAATTTGATTTCCGGGCCAAGTTTCGTGAAGATGTCGTAAGGATCAATGTAGGTGGACCACATAGCCTCGTTGTAATTGGCCAGCAGCCCGATGTTAGCCTGTCTGAGAACCGTTCTGACTTTTGCGGCTTTGGAAAAACACCGGATCTGACGGGTAACCTCATCTCTTGACCCCATTACAACCTTAACATGCTTTCTTCCCGTTCTCGGAACAGATCCGGATCCTTCCAATGACCCTACGAGGGTGCCCGCGCACAGATAATCGATAAAATCATCCTCGTCAAGAGTGTCGTGGAAGCTCACGTGGTCTTTGGCGACATTTGTGAAGATGATCGGCATTTCGGGCATATCTCTCAGAAAACGAATCCATGCGAAGTCTTCCGACCATGACAGGAATTCCGCAATCACGAAATCCACTTTTTCA
>JBAYFJ010000030.1:0-18300 GCA_041667245.1 Bacteroidales bacterium
GCGTGCTTTGGAAACCAGGAGGAGCGTTGACACAAGGCGTGTCTTCTCATTGTTTTCTGATGATAACGGGCTTACTTGGAGCAAGCCCCGGGACATAACTTCTGAGGTAAAGCGTCCTGACTGGACTTGGTTTGCCACGGGACCTTGTCACGCGATAGTGAAGAGGCGTTCTCCTCACAAGGGCCGACTGATTGTTCCGTCGAATCACAAGGAGATTTCCGATGAGGGTGAGGTGTGGTCTTTCTCTCAGATCATTTATTCTGATGACGAGGGGGAACATTGGCATATAGGCGCAGTCTCGCAAGTCGGAGGAAATGAAAGTTCCGTGGCGGAACTCAGAAACGGAGATTTGTGTCTGAATATGCGTCACACCGAGAAGAAGGATTCGCTGCGTCTATATGCCCTTAGCAGGGACGGAGGCGAGAGTTTCTATGAGAGGGGGCAGTGCCCGGATCTGGTCGAGCCGAGATGCCAGGGGAGTCTGTTGAACTATTCTTTTTCCTCGCGTCTTTCAAGAAAACTGCTTTTCTCCGGTGTTCTTAGCAGCAAGTCAAGGGAGAATCTTTCGCTCAGCGTCAGCACCGACGGCGGCAGGACCTGGGCCAAGACTGCCACTCTGTTCAAAGGGGCTTCCGCTTACTCCGACATTGTCCTTCTTGACTCCCGCAGGCTCGGCGTTCTCTTCGAGAACGGTGCGAAAGGCGATTTGTACCGGCGCATCTCTTTCTCCCTCCTCGACCTTTAGTTTTCCGAGTTGCGGACACACAAAAAAAGCAACCACTTTTCGTGATTGCTTTTGAAGCGGTGCGGAACAAGAATCTGAAGATTACGGACAAATATGCCTACTTCGACTGATGTTTTCTGCCTCAGATGCGCTAAATCTGCACCAAATTGGTGATAAATGATGCAGAAAAGTAGTGCGATGAGGCAGAAAAATGCTTATATTTGCCATTGCGATAAATTAAGAACGGCTATGCACGAATTTGATTACAAAGAGACGCCCCGAAAGCTGCTGACTCCTGAAGTGGTCAATATGCTTACGCGCCTTCATGAATTTAAGGGCAAGCAGGACCTTTTCATCGAGGCGGAGCCGGACGTGCTCTCTTCCTTGCTTGAGATAGCGAAGGTCCAGTCAACTAAAGCATCAAACAAAATCGAGGGCATCCGGACTTCGGACGAACGTCTGGAGGCTATCGTCAAGGACAAGTCACAGCCAAGGAACCGCTCGGAGGAGGAAATCTCGGGTTATCGTGACGTTCTCTCAACCATCCACGAGAGCTATGAGTATATAATGCCGCGTCCCGGCAATATTCTTCAGCTTCACCGCGACCTGTACAGTTTCTCTTCCAGCAGTGCCGGCGGCTCTTACAAGAACTCCGACAATGTGATAGCGGAGACGTACAAGGACGGCAAGTCGAAGGCTCGTTTCATGCCGGTTCCCGCATTCCGGACAGCAGATGCGATGCAGACTCTCTGCACTTACTTCATTGATGCGCTTGAAGTGGGGACGTATGATCCGCTCGTGCTGATACCGATGTTCGTGCTGGACTTCCTAAGCATCCATCCCTTCAACGATGGCAACGGAAGAATGAGCAGACTGCTGACACTGCTGCTGCTCTATAGGGCCGGCTATATCGTCGGCAAGTACATCTCCATCGAAATGCTCATCGAGAAGAGCAAGGAGACCTACTATGAAGTCCTGAAGGACAGTTCAACAGAGTGGCACAACTCCACCAATGACTACCTGCCGTTCGTGAAGTACTACCTTGGCATCGTGCTCAAAGGCTACAACGAGTTTGAGGACAGGGTGGAGTATATCCATCACAGGAATATCAGCAAGGCAGACCGCGTTAGGGCCGTATTCGACCGCAAGGTGGGCCGCATCACAAAGGCTGACATCGCCTCTCTCTGCCCTGACATCAGCCAGACTACCATTGAGAGATCCCTCGCCGAGCTTCTGAAGGAAGGCTACATCGAGAAGTCCGGCAAATCAAGGGGGACTTACTACACGAAGAAGGACTGATGAACGGCGGGCCTTTAAGAACACAAAAAAAGCAACCACTTTTCGTGATTGCTTTTGAAGCGGTGCGGAAGGGGCTCGGACCCTCGACCTCGGGCGTGACAGGCCCGCATTCTAACCGACTGAACTACCGCACCAGTCTTTTTTTTGTGGCTTTCCTGTGAAAGCGAGTGCAAATATAGGCATTTTCCCTTTACCTGCAAACTTTTTTTCTCGAAAAACCCTTTTTTAGAACAATAACGGCAAAAAAGGCGGCGACCTGAGAAACTCAGGCCACCGCCTTCAATCATAATCTGTCTGAAAGATCAGTTAAGTCTGTCAGAGGAATTATTTGACCTCAATCAATTTCTTTTTCGCATCCACGACAGTCTTCGCTTTCTTCGGAATGTTGACTTTCAGAACACCATTCTCTACGTGAGCATCGATCTTGTCGCTCTCGGCATCGTCAGGGAGAAGCATAGTCTGCTGGAATTTTGAGTAAGAGAATTCGCGACGCAGATAGTGGCCGTGTTTCTTCTCGTTGTCCTCAATCTTTTTCTCCATATTGATCATCAAATCACCGTTGTCGTCAAGAGAAACGTGGAAATCATCTTTAGTCATACCCGGAGCGGCAAGCTCAAGGTCGTAACTGTTCTCATTTTCTATGACATTGATGGCCGGAGCCGTGGCATTAGTCTTCTCCATCCAATCGTTATCAAAGAAATCATTGAAAATACTTGGTAACCAATTCTGGTTATAAACTCTTCTTGAAGGTATCATAATAAAAATCTCCTATACTTTAAATTGTTAATAATCATTTTCCGCCTCGGCTCTCATCAAGCCTCAGCCTCGTTTCTTTTACGAAACAATTAGCAATATGTCAATCTCCGTACCAATGCCCAAAATTGTCAAAAATGTTCAAAAAGTGGAAATTTTGTCACTTTATATTGCCATATTGTCAAAATGTATTGTCAAAATGTCGCTTTTAGTCCCTTGGCCTCCAAGAAATGAAATCAGTGAGCGAGATTAGTGAAGCATTGCCGAAAAAGCGGTATATTTGTAAAATTTTCGCCATCAGAAACATTATGCCAGAAGAAGAAAATATTCTCATCAAGGGAGCCAAGGTCAACAACCTCAAGAACGTCACGGTCGAAATCCCCAGAAACAAATTCGTAGTTGTCACCGGAATCTCCGGTTCCGGCAAATCGTCTTTAGCTTTCGACACCCTCTTCTCTGAAGGTCAGCGCAGGTTCGCCCAAAGTCTTTCTTCTTACGCAAGGCAGTTTCTCGGCAGAATGAACAAGCCGGATGTCGAGCTGATTGAGGGGATTCCGCCGGCGATTGCCATTGAACAGAGAGTTAACATACGTAATCCTCGCTCCACAGTCGCCACCACTACGGAAATCTACGATTATCTGAGAATCATCTTCGCCCGCATAGGCCGCACATTCTCCCCAATCAGCGGACAGGAAGTCAGATGCGACAGCACCAACGATGTGATGGCCTTCATATTGGCCGGAGGAGCCGACACTATGTACATCCTCGCTAATCTCAATTGGGACAATAGGGAGGACAAAGTCGAATTGCTGCTCCGTCTCAAGGAAGAAGGCTATTCGAGACTCTTTGGCAAAGAGCCTGTCAAAATTGAGGAAGTGATGCGTTTGGCCGAGACAAAAGACTATCCCGAAGGCCTCCAGTTGCTTGTGGACCGCGTTAGATTGCCTGAATTCAAAGACTGCCTTCCTTATATGCCCGACGGATCACCGATGTCACAGAATGACTGGGAAGATCTCCAGACCAGACTTCTCTCATCCATAGCCTCCGCCTTCAGCGAAGGTGACGGCAACATAACCGTCGTCAGAGGCACCAAGATCAGACAATTCACCAACCGGTTCGAGCTTGACGGAATGTCATTCCGCAAGCCGGACGAATATATGTTCAGTTTCAACAGTCCTCTCGGAGCATGCCCGACGTGCGGCGGCCTCGGGAAAATCATAGGTATAAGCGAGGATCTTGTCATTCCTGACAAGACGAAAAGCATTTATGACGGAGCCGTTGCCTGCTGGCGAGGCGACAAAATGAGCTGGTTCAAAGATCATATAATCAAGAACGCGGATAAATACGGAATCCCGATTTTCGACCCTTATTGCAAACTGTCCGACAAAGTCAAGACAATCTTGTGGGAAGGCAGAAAGGGCGAGACGGAAGAAGAGAGCATAATCGGCATCACAGAGTTCTTCAAATGGGTCGAGGCCAACCGCTACAAGATTCAGTACAAGTATATGCTGAGCCGTTTTTCGGGTCGAACTACTTGTTGCGACTGCCGGGGCAGCAGGCTAAGAAAGGAGGCGCTCTATGTGCGGATAGGAGGCAAGAACATCCACGAGCTCCTTCAGATGAACGTAGGTGAGATCTCTGAGTTTTTTAAAAACCTGAAACTCACTGCCTATGAGGATGCTATAGTTCGCAAGGCCATTGATGAGGTGCTCTCCAGACTCAAGTACATTCAGGAAGTGGGGCTTTCCTATCTGACGTTGGACAGGACTTGCAACACGCTTTCCGGAGGAGAGAGTCAGAGAATCAATCTCGTTACGGCTCTTGGCAGCTCACTTGTCGGTTCGATGTACATTCTGGATGAGCCGAGCATAGGGCTTCATCCTCGTGACACGGACAGGCTTATCTCCGTCCTCAAGAGATTGAGAGACATCGGCAACACGGTGGTGGTGGTGGAGCACGACGCGGAGATAATGCG
The DNA here is from genome assembly GCA_041667245.1 of Bacteroidales bacterium. GTDB lineage: Bacteria > Bacteroidota > Bacteroidia > Bacteroidales > UBA932 > Cryptobacteroides. Next base: position 4,752 of record JBAYFJ010000030.1, read on the forward strand.
CGCGGCGGATCAGCTCATTGATATGGGTCCGTTGGCCGGAGTGAACGGAGGCGAGGTTGTGTTCCAGGGAAAGATTGGGGATAAACCGGATGCCAAGACGCTTGACAGGTCGTTGACGCTTCAGTATCTCCAGGGCAAGCGGACTGTGTATATGCGGAAGAAACGCAAATGGACTTATTCCGTGGTAGTCGAGGGTGCTATGGAGCATAATCTCAAGAATATTGACGTAAAATTCCCGCTCGGAGTTTTGGACGTGGTCACGGGCGTGAGCGGAAGCGGAAAATCCTCTCTTGTAGGAGACGTCCTGTATCCCGCGCTTTTCAGAAAAATCAATGAGACAGGGGATTTGCCCGGGATATTCAGAAAACTTTCCGGCAACGTGGACAGGATTGACAGAGTGGAGTATGTGGATCAGTCACCGATCGGCAAGAGTTCCCGATCCAATGCTGTGACATATCTCAAGATATATGACGACATCCGCAAATTGCTTGCGGATCAGCCTTATGCCAAGATGAACGGCTACACTTCCTCGTTCTTTTCGTTCAATCAGGATGGAGGCCGCTGCCCTGAATGTCAGGGAGACGGATTCGTAAAGATTGAGATGCAGTTTATGGCCGATGTGACGATGGTCTGCGAAGCTTGCGGAGGAAAAAGATTCAAACCGGACATCCTGGAGGTCAGATACAAGGGAAAGAACATTGACGACATCCTGAATATGAGTGTTCAGGAGTCCATCGAGTTCTTCGGGGCACAGAAAGAGGACGCTTCAAAGGCAATCGCTTCAAAGTTGCAGCCGCTGGTCGATGTGGGATTGTCGTACATCAAACTCGGGCAGAGCAGCAGCACGCTCAGCGGTGGGGAGAGTCAGAGAATCAAACTCGCTTATTTTCTGTCCATCAATGGTGACAAGAGCGGAAAAGAGAGAATAATGTTTATCTTTGACGAGCCTACAACAGGTTTGCACTTCTACGATGTGGACAAACTGCTGAAGTCTTTTGATGCGCTTCTGTCCAACGGCCATTCAATAGTGGTCGTGGAGCACAATCCTGATGTCATTAAGGCTGCTGACTGGGTAATAGACTTGGGACCCGATGCCGGAGACAAGGGTGGGGAAGTGGTGTTCGAAGGAACGCCGGAGACGCTGATTAGCGAGGGCAAGACACTGACTGCTAAATATTTAAAATAAATCACAATGTATTCTATCGCTATTAACATCGTATTCTTCTTTTTGAGGATAGTCGGCCTTTGGAACGAGAAAGTCCGTTTGTTCGTGAAAGGTCGCAAGGAATTGCTTGACCGCATTGAGGCGGCAGTCAAAGATTATGACGACATAATATGGTTTCACACGGCTTCTTACGGGGATTTTGAAGAAGCAAGGCCGATTGTGGATGCCACAAGGAAAGCATTTCCTGAGCGAAAGATACTTCTTACGTTCTTCTCCCCATCCGGATATGAGGCCAGAAAGACTTACAAGTCAGTGGACTGGGTTTTCTATCTGCCTATGGACACTAAGCGCAATGCCGGGGAGTTCCTTAGAATAGTTCGTCCTGTCAAAGCGATATTCACTATAGGTGAGTACTGGCGCAACTATCTGACTCAGTTGAAGATGCATAATGTTGACACCTACGTTATGTCGGTTAGGATTCTGCCGGATTCCCCTTATCTCAAGTGGTACGGGGCTTTCTACAGAAATCTTTTCAGAAACTGTTACAAGAACATAATTGTGAAAGATGCGGAGTCTGTCAAACTTCTCAAAGGAATAGGAGCTCCGAATGTAACTCACGTTGGAGACGCCCGTTTTGACAGAGTGATTGACATCGCATCAGAGCCGTGGCACAATTCCGTTGTCGAGTCATGGGCTTGCGGCCGGAAGGTGTTCGTAGCTGGAAGCACTTGTCCGGGAGGTGATGACGATCTTGTGATCTATGTCGCGAACAAACATCCTGAAGACAAATTCCTTTTCATTCCCCACGAGATCGAGGCGGTCCCAATCAAGCATATAACCGATTCAGTGAGAGGAGGATGCGTCATTTATTCCGATGTTGAGAAAGCCTTCGAGCCCGATGCCTCGTCTCAAAGCAGGGAAGCGGCGGAAAAGGCTCTTTCCCATGCGCAGGCTCTTGTCATTGACAAAGTCGGTATGCTTTCCAAACTGTACAGGTATGGGTTCGCTTCTTTAGTGGGAGGTGCGTTCATCAATATGCCTCACAGCGTCATAGAGCCGGCCGTCTACGGATTGCCTGTTGCTATGGGCCCTCAGTATGAAAGGGATCTTCATTTCGTGGATATGCTCAGGGAAGGCGCGGCAGTCTCCGTCAAAACAGGAGAGGAACTCGACCAATGGTACGTCAGGCTCAAAACAGAGCCCGCCTTTCTGTCCGAATCCGGCAAGAAAGCTATTGCTTACTGCGCATCCAACAAAGGAGCCACTGAGACTATAATGCATTTGATTTTCGGCTGATTATCTTGCCGCGAGCCCTGTCTTGACAACGCTCCACTCTGTGCCGTTCAGTCCTGATCCCTCGGGTTTGACTGCTATATGGTAGTGGCTGTTGCGCAGCACGTCGTAATTGTTCGTCTTGTCCTTCAGGTAAAATCTGTAAATCAGACTCTCGTCAGGCTTTGTGGTTAAAGAGTCTGACTGATAGTGGCTTTCAATCTCGACAAAGGAGCAAAGCCCGTCAATCGGCTCGTTCAGAATCCCTTGTCTGTTCTCAAGAACGTAAAGGCTGATTTCCCCACTTCTCCCTGAGGCATTTCGAGTGTTCAGAGGACCGGTCTGACTTTGTCCTTTCATAAACCCCACCTTGAAGACATCTCTTTCCGATTCGGCTCTGCTGTCCGAAAACAGACGGGCGGAATTAGGGCAGCCCCCTATTCTGACACTCAGTATGTTGAATTCAACATCTTTGTCGAGGGCCGCCCTGTTGACACTTAATGAGATTTTTGACATCAGTCTGGTCAGGGGAACCGAGACAGTGTCGGATTGACCGATAATGATGCCTTCAATCTTTCCGCTCATCGGTATCCCTTCCTTGTACTCATCGGGATACGTCATATAGTATTTGTAATCAAGAAGATCCTTTTTAGTCCTTATTCCTTTTAGGGCATAGCCCAGATTGGCGCACACATAGTAGGAGTAGGCGCTGTTTCTGATTATCCTTGTCCTGCATTGTGCCCCTGACCCAATCTGAAGAACTTCTTTCTTGCTGAAGAATCTGTGCTCGTCCAGTTCGTCCAGACCGTTGAAGACGAACAAGTTGATGTCAGAGATAATCTGTTCATCAGGGTCTTCCGACTTGGACAAGCAACTTCCGGTCCCGAAATTGAAGACAACGGTTTTCTCCTCTTCCTCAGTCCATGGGGCAACCAAACCTCTGACTTTGACAGTTCCCGGCGCCACTGCCGTGTCGGGATCCGAAGATCCCTTCCTCGTCAAAGTGATGTTCAGAGAATAGTGCTTGTTCCTTGACAGTCCCTCGGAGCCTTTATCAAATCCGCCCCCGAAATACTCACGGTTGACGTTAATGGGATAGTAGTAAGTCCGGCCTTCGATTTCACCCTCTATGACAAGCCTGGTGAAAGGCGAGCCGATGGTCTCGTCCGAAGTGCTGTTGGGATAGCAGAAGAGGTCGCAGCCGGGATGTGAGACGTAGCCGTCCACATCGATCCCGGGATGTTTAAAAACAAGCTCCGGACAAATCATTTTCTCCACATTCTCCACCTCAAGTCTACCACTGTTCAACAACGATATTGGATTGAATGATTCAGTCCGGAGCAGCTCACATTTAGTATTTACGTTAGTGAGGTATATGCGTACATCTTTAAGCTTCTCGTCTTTATAAGGCCTGTTGTGGAAATCGCAGCACAGCGTACTGATGCTGACTTTCGACATCAGCGGTTCCAGTTTGACCGAGCAGCCCGACTTCTCTCCGGCAGTTATTTCCGCGGTTGCGCTCATAAGCGGGCTTTCAGGACTCTCTTTCATCAGGTCGGCCATTCTCTCGTTCAACACGTCAAAACTACCCATCTCGTCCCATTCGTACTTCTCGTCCTGAGAGTTGGCCACCGCCACAAGAATTTTCTTTCCGTTTCTTGAGGCCGCCGACACAGTCCCGCTTGAGTAATTCTCTATCCTCTGATGCGAGTCAAGTCGTCTTAGACTGTCATCGTTGAAAAAGAATATGTCCAGAGTTCGTATCAAGAGGCCGTCCGGGCTTTTCACTTTTATCTCGGTCATTGTCTCATCGCAAATCACATTCTCGTAGCTGCCATCTTCTGCGATTTCCGTACAGCTGAAAAATAAGGTCGGAAGTACTGCGAATGAAAGCAAGGCTACGGTTTGAGTAAAACCGAGTGTAATTCTGGCGCATAAACACTGCGGCATTGTTAGAAGATGAGTATTCCGACCTTTTTTCACTTTATTGTGCGATTAAATTGTCTGTGGCAAATCTATGGATGAAAATCGGGTTTTGCATCATGACATAAAAAACATAAGCGATAAATGTATGTTTTTTAAGTATTTACTGGTTTTTAACCAAAAATATCCTAAATTAGAGGGCTTAGAAAAATTTATTTATGGTATTTATGAAGGCGGTGAGGAGATTGTTCTCCTCAGATAAAAAAGATTTTATCCCTATTTTTTCCCAACAAGCCGGTTTTGTCTGCCAGACTTCAGCCGCTTTGGTCGAGATGCTGAAGACGAGGGATGACAACGAGTGGCTGAGACTCGAGAAGGAAATCAAATTGTGTGAGATTCAAGGTGACGCTCTGCTTAATGAGTTCTACGAATTTCTCTCAGGCAACCTGTTCTCGAAAATCAGCAGATTTGATCTTCAGACCATAGCTATGGCAATGGATGATTGCCTTGACGTGATCAAGGACACTTCCAAGGCTATTCTCATATATATGCCTAACCGTATTGACTCACAGTTGCTTGAGCTTGCTCAGATGATAAAGGCTGAGGCTGACGCGCTTAGGGTGATTTTCCCTCTGCTTAAAGACATAAAGTCGTCATACACACAGATTAATCTCCAGTGTGACAGGGTGAAGGAACTTGAGCATGCTGCCGATGACGCTTATGAGGAGTACATAGGGTTCATTTTCAAGGCCAACATTGATGTCAAGGAGATGATCAAGTACAAGAACATAGCCGAGTGCCTTGAGAATGCCACTGACGCCGGCAAGAAGGTCGCTGACAACGTCCGTAAAACAGTTCTCAAAAGCATCTCTGAGTAAGACAGCTTATCGCAAAAAAAAGAGCGACCCGCAAAGGCCGCCCTTTTTTGATATGTTGTTTCGAAGACTATGCCCCGAAATTATCGTAAAGAATGCTCTCCTCAGGAACACCCAGTGAATCAAGTAGGTTGACCACAGACTGAACCATCATAGGAGGACCGCACATAAAATACTTGATGTCCTCAGGCGTCTCGTGATCCTTAAGATAAGTCTCAAACATAACGTTGTGGACGAATCCCGCAACATATTTGACACCTGCCGCATCAGCAGCCGGATCTGGACGGTCAAGGGCGAGGTGGAAGTGGAAATTAGGGAACTCCTTCTCTATTTCCGCATAATCCTCAAGATAGAACGCCTCTTTCAGACTTCTCGCGCCGTAGAAGAAGTTAACCTGTTTCTTGGTCTTCAAAGTCTTGAATAAGTGCATAATGTGACTCCTCAAAGGAGCCATTCCCGCACCGCCGCCTACGAAGATATATTCCTGACTGTCAGGGTCGTTAGCAGGGAGAAGGAACTCTCCGAACGGACCTGAGATAGTGACCTTGTCACCAGGGTGACGTGAGAACACGTAGGACGAAGCCACACCCGGATTCACCGGCAGAAGAATGTTGCTTCCCTTAGGCTTGCTCCTGTCGAACGGAGGTGTCGCGATTCTGACGTTCAGTTTGACTATGTTGCCCTCTGCGGGATAAGAGGCCATTGAATATGCCCTCATCGTCGCCTCGGGATTGACCATCTTCAAATCGAAGAATTTGAATCTTTCCCAGTCAGCCTTGTAGTCAGCGTCCACGTCTATGTCTTTGAAATCCACCGTGCACTCAGGAATGTCAATCTGAATGTACTCACCGGACTTAAAGTCAAGATGCTCCCCTTCAGGAAGTCGCACCGTGAACTCCTTGATGAAGGTCGCCACATTGTGGTTTGAGATGACCTCGCATTCAAGTTTCTTCACGCTGAGCACTGAATCCGGAATAGCAATCTGCATATTCTCCTTGACCTTGACCTGACAGCCGAGCCTGTAATTGTCCTTGATCTGCTTTCTGCTGAAGAACCCGGTCTCAGTTGGCAGAATGATACCGCCTCCATCGAGAACCTGGACTTTGCACTGTCCGCAGTTTGCCTTTCCGCCGCAAGCGGAAGGAAGGAAGATTTTCTCGTTAGCCAGAGTAGCCATCAGTGACGAGCCCGGAGCAACGCTCAGGACTTTCTTTCCATTGTTCACATTGATGCTGACGGAGCCTTTTGGAGAAAGACTGATCTTAATCCACAGAAGCAGCGCTACAAGTATCAAAGTGACGACAGAGATTGTCACTACTGCTATAATGATTGTAAGTAATATTGAATTCATTTTACTGCCTCCTTAATTAAAGTGAGATACCCATAAAGGTCATAAAGGCCATACCCATAAGACCAACGGTGATAAATGTGATGCCGAGACCTTTCAAGGCATGCGGCACGTTCGCATAAGCCATCTTCTCGCGGATTGCCGCCAGAGTCACGATAGCGAGGAACCAGCCGATACCTGAGCCGAGCGCGTAGACGCTTGCCTCACCTACATTGACGAAATCCCTTTGCTGCATAAAAAGCGATCCGCCGAGAATCGCGCAGTTGACAGCGATAAGCGGAAGGTATATTCCCAATGCGGAGTAAAGAGACGGTGCGAATTTCTCCACGACCATTTCCACAATCTGAGTGATAGCCGCGATCACAGCTATGAATATGATGAAACTCAAGAAGCTCAGATCCACGTCTGCGAGACTCGGGCTAAGCCATTGGAGGGCACCCGGGCCGAGAACGTAGACATTGAGGAGGTAGTTGATCGGCAATGTGACCAACAGTACGAAGATAACAGCGACACCCAAACCGGAAGCTGTCTTCACATTCTTTGACACCGCCAGGTAGGAACACATTCCCAAGAAGTAGGCGAATATCATATTGTCAACGAAGATTGACTTTACGAATAAGCTTAAATATTCCATATCGATTCGAGTTTGATGTTATTTTTCCTGTAAATCCTTCTGAATGCTTCTCTGTATCCAGACGATACATCCGAGAAGAATCAGCGCCATAGGCGGGAGGATAACCAGTCCGTTGTTCATATAACCGGCAGCGTAGAATGACTCCGGAATGACTCTCATCCCGAACAATGTGCCGGAACCCAGCAGCTCGCGGAAGAAGGCCACGATCAAAAGGATGAGCGCATAGCCGGCTCCGTTGGAGATACCGTCGAGAAGAGAAGGAATCGGCTTGTTTGCAAGACCGAAGGCTTCGATTCGTCCCATTACTATACAGTTTGTGATGATAAGGCCGACATAGACAGAGAGTTGTTTCTCAATGCTGTAGGAGAAGGCCTTAAGCAACTGATCCACGACGATCACCATCAAGGACACAACCACGAGTTGTACGATGATTCTCACTCTGTTTGGAATCGAGTTCCTCATTAGTGACACGACGAAACTTGAAAGTCCCGTCACGATGATGACTGAAAGCCCCATAACGAAGGCTCCTTTCAACTGTACTGTTACAGCGAGGGCGGAGCAGATACCGAGCACAAGGACCGTAATCGGGTTTCCCTTGAAAATCGGATTAAGTATTGTTTCTTTTAATTTTGCATTCATAATCTATCCTCCGTTTATTCAGCTACGATTGTGGAATCGGAAACGGCCAGACTGTCAGCCTGTTGCGCAAGAGCGGCAGCGGCCTGAGCTTTTTGTCTGATTGTCTCCACGCCTGATTCAAGATAAGGTTTGTAGGCCTGCAGCCATAGATTGATGGCCACGTCCAAACCCTTTGACGTCATTGTGGCGCCGGTGATGGCGTCTATGGCGTTGGTCTGACCTTCTTTCGCACCGCCTTTGACGATGTTGAAGATTCTGTCCTCTGACAAATCCGTAGTCTTGCCTACGAACTCAGCTCTGAAAGCGGGATCGTCTTTGATCTTAGCTCCCAGACCAGGGGTTTCGCTCGCGTGATCGAAATATGCTCCGGCGAAAGTGGTAAGGTCCTCATTGAATGCGAGATAGCCCCAAATAGGGCCCCATAGTCCTGCGCCGTAGCACGGAATAACCGTCACCTTGGAACCTTCCTTGTTGAAGATGAAGACTGGGAGTCTGAGCGCGTCAGCGTTCCCCTTCTTTATCAAATAGTTCTGAGCTTTCAGATCACTTTCGGTGTAGATCTGACTCTTTGCTTTGTCAAGAGAATCGACAATCTCACCTTTTCCGTTGACAATCAATGCTTTGTCAATGCTCTCAACGTATTTTGAGAGAATCTTGTCATTACCGAGCGCCTCAAGTTCCGATTTCTCTGCGAACTGGGCTGCGGTCAGCATCTGGCTTATCGCCTCTGCTTTGACATTGGCTTCTTGCTTAGGTTTCAATGCCATTGACGTGAAAGCAAGAATCGCAGCGACCAGAATGACAACTACTGTTGTGTAGATGATCGTATATATGTTATTGTTTGTGTTCATACCTATATATTATTAAGCGACTTTGACTTTCTTGGCTCTTCTTGAGATGGCGCGGGAAACCACGCAATGGTCAATTAGAGGTGCGAATGTGTTCATAAGTAGGATTGAAAGCATCATTCCCTCGGCATAACCCGGGTTGAACAGTCTCACCACTATGCAGAGAGCTCCGACAAGGAAACCGTAGATCCATTTGCCGCATTCCGTCTGCGCTGATGTGACAGGGTCTGTAGCCATAAAGACTGTACCGAATGCGAAACCTCCCATAACAAGCTGATAGTAAGCAGGTACGTCAGTCGCGCCGCAAGCAGTGCCGATCCAGCCGACAAACAGAGCGCCGGCAACTGAGGAAATCATAATCTTCCAGCTTGCCACGCCTGTCCACAAAAGAATTACAGCTCCGATGAGTATGGCGATGACAGAAGTCTCTCCGACTGAGCCGGGGGTAAGGCCCGCGAACATATCCCAGAACGACATTCCGTATTGAACTCCGGCGTTGTTCATTGCGTCCAGTCCTTCAGTGGCGAAGGAAAGAGGAGTCGCGCCCGTGGCGCCGTCTATCAGTGATTCTCCGTTGTTAAGTGCGATCCAAGTCTCTGAGCCTGACATCTTGCTCGGGTAAGAGAAGAACAGGAACGCTCTGGTAAGCAGAGCAGGATTCCAGATGTTCATTCCGGTGCCTCCGAAAACTTCTTTTCCAAAGATGACCGCGAAGGCGACCGCTACCGCGAGAATCCAAAGAGGAGTGTCTATAGGCACGATAAGAGGAATAAGCATTCCGCTCACCAGATAGCCTTCGTTGACTTCCTCGTTTCTGATCTGCGCCGAAGCGAACTCAATGGCGAGTCCGACTATGTAGGACACAAGGTACAAAGGTAGCACCTTGAGGAAACCGAACCAGAATTCCTGCCAGAATCCCCATTCCGCCCCGACTGCGAGACTGTGCTGATAGCCTGTGTTCCACATTCCGAAAAGGGCTGCCGGAACGAGGGCGAGCACTACGATAATCATTATTCTTTTAAGGTCAACTCCGTCTCTAACGTGCGCGCCTTTCAGGGTCACTGTCGCAGGGACGCGTAGAAAAGACTCAAAGGCCTCTACCGTTGAATTGAGCCAACCGTAATTTTTCTTTTCCATAATTTTCTTCCTTTAAGCCATTTCTTTAAGCATAAGGTCGATACCTTGTGAGATAACGTCCTGTATGTTGATTTTCGAAGGGTCAACGTATTCGCAAAGAGCGAGATCTTCAGGGAGAACCTCATAGATTCCGTATTCCTCCATCTTGTCGATGTCCTGAGCCATACAAGCTTTCACGAGATAGACCGGGAATATGTCCATAGGGAGCACTTTGCCGTACACGTCTGACATCACGAACGCTCTTGGGCCGCCGTGAAGATTGGTGTCCATTGTGTATTTCTTTTTCGGCGTGAGCCATGAGAAATAAGTGCGGGACGTGCTGAACACTTTGGTTCTAAAAGGTTTGGCCCAACCGAGAAGTTCGGTGTGGTTGCCTTCGTTGATTAGGGTTATCTGATCAGCGAAAAAGCCGAGATAGCCTTCTTCACCGATGCTATCCCCTGAAAGGACGTTTCCGCTGATGAATCTGATGTCTTTTGCGGAATTGTCGTAGAATTCGCTTATGTCTTTCATCGGGATTCCCGGAACTGCCTCAATGTAGGCTGGCTCTTTGGCTGCGGGGCCTGTGACAGCGACTTTTCTGCTGAGATTAAGTTTGCCGGTGCTGAAGAGCTTGCCGATGGCGGCAAGGAACATCGGAGATATTGTCCAGACAGTCTCTCCTTTTTTGATAGGGGAGATGTGGCTTATCTGGATTCCCACGTTGCCAGCTGGATGTTTTCCGCTGAACACGTGTGTGATCACGTTCTCTATTTTGTGGAAAGGAGAGCTCAGGCAGGTGTCTGCGAACAGTGAGAGATGCACGCCTCCGTCCGTCAATTTGGCGAGAGCGTCAACTCCTGTCTGAACGTACTGGAAACCATCCGCAAGGGTGAAGTCAGTGTCGGCTGCCAGAGGGGCCGTGTTGAATGAGGAGATGAAGATTGCTTTCGGCTTCATTGCCGGGTCTGCGAGAATTCCGTAAGGCCTCTGAACGAGAGTCAGCCAAAGACCGCTTTTAAGAAGGGCTTCTTTGATCTGAGCCTCGGAAAGTTCCTCAACTTCCTTTGCGCCGAAATCCAAGGATTCCTGCTTCTCGTCGGTTTTGATACGGATTTCAAGCAACTTTCTTTTTTCGCCTCTGACGATTTCCGCCACCGTGCCGCTCACAGGCGACGTCAACAGAATGTCAGGAAACTTTTTGTCAGCAAGAATAGGGGAACCTGCCACGACTTTGTCGCCTTCCCTGACCATAAGCCTTGGCATAAGACCTTTGAAATCAGTTGGTTTTAAGGCAACAACATCAGGGACGACCGTCTTCTTGGTTTTCAGAGCCGCGATTCCGCTGATGGGAATAGCCAGCCCTTTTTTCAAATCGATGTTGTTTGACATATAATAACTTTTGAGTAATTTATTTCTCGTTAAGTAGACATTTTTCAAATACAGCCGCGAATTTAGTCATTTTTTTCGTAATTTCGCGCCATTATGTCAAACAATGTGAGCGCAGTATTGGAAGGACTCAACAGCGAGCAAAGGAATGCTGTCGAGTGTGTAAAAGGGCCGGTCCTTATAGTAGCCGGGGCGGGGTCGGGTAAGACGAGAGTACTCACCAGCAGAATCGCATTTATAATGGAGAACGGATGTGAGCCTAACAAGATTCTGGCTCTGACGTTCACCAAGAAGGCGGCGATGGAGATGAAGGAGCGCATTGCCGGAATGGTCGGGGGCAGCAATGCCCGAAGGATTTATATGGGTACTTTCCATTCCATCTTCATCAGATTTCTGAGGGAATATGCGGACAGGCTTTCCTATCCGGAGAGTTTTACGATATATGACACGGGGGATTCAACCAGTCTCATAAAGAATTGTCTCAAGGACTTGAAACTGGACGACAAAGTCTACAAACCGAAGGATGTTCTGAGCCGTATTTCGATGGCCAAGAACAATCTTTTCACGGCGGCCTCTTATCGCTCCAATCCTACGATTCTTCAGGATGACATAGCTTCCAAGAAGCCGAAGATGGCGGAGATATTCTCTTTGTACGATGCACGGTGCAAGCAGGCAGGAGTGATGGATTTCGATGATATATTGCTGAATATGAACTTGTTGCTCAGGGACAACCCTGATGCGTTGGAGTCCATATCCCAGCGGTTCGACTATATTCTCGTGGATGAGTACCAGGACACGAATTTCTCTCAGTATCTGATTATCAAGAGGCTGAGCCAGAGACACAAGAATGTGTGTGTGGTCGGTGACGATTCCCAGTCCATCTATGCCTTCAGAGGCGCTAAGATAGAGAACATCATCAATTTCAAGAAGGATTATCCTGAGAGCAGAATTTTCAGGCTGGAGCGTAATTACCGTTCCACTCAGACCATTGTCAATGCTGCGAATTCAGTGATTGAGAAGAACACTTCAAGAATAAAGAAGACGTGTGTCTCGGTGGCTGACGTTGGTGAGAAGATCAAGATTCTCAAGGGTTTCACGGAGAAGGACGAGGCGAATCTGATTGCTATGGGCATTGTGGACAGGATTGCGTCGGCCCACGCCAAGTACCAGGATTTCGCTATATTATATAGAACTAATTCTCAGTCAAGGGCTATTGAGGAGGTGCTCAGAAGACGGAATCTGCCTTATGTGATTTATTCCGGCAACTCGTTTTTCGATAGGGTCGAGGTTAAGGATATGATGGCTTATTTCAAGCTTGTGGTCAACAAGAATGACAACGAGTCTTTCAGAAGGATCGTGAACAAGCCTGCCAGAGGTATAGGGAAGACTTCTCTTGATGCTCTTGATGAGGCTTCCAAGGCAATGGAGTGCTCTCTTTTCGTTGCGGCTCAGTCCGACGGACTTGAGAAGTTCGGACTCGGCAACGCAGCCGTGTCCAAGATCAGGGCCTTCTGCGATATGATCGGAAAGGCTTCTGACAGTGTCGCTCTTAGTGATGCTGACGCGCTTGCGAGGAGTATCGCCAACGAGTCGGGCCTATACGCTTTCTACAAAAGTGACACTTCGGTCGAGGGGCAGTCGAGGACGGCCAACATAGACGAGTTGCTTAACAGCGTGTCGTCTTTCATTGAGGAGAGGCAGGAGGAATACAAGGAGCAGCTGCTTTCTGATGATGCTCCCACTAACACTCCTCTTCCTGCTGTGTCTCTTGACGAGTTTCTGGAGAACGTGTCTTTGCTGAGTTCCGTTGATATGGAGGATGACGAGGACACTAACAATAAGATTGCCCTTATGACAGTGCATTCGGCCAAGGGACTGGAGTTTCCTTATGTCTATGTGGCCGGGATGGAGGAGTCGTTGTTTCCTTCGGGCGGTTTTTACGCCTCCGAGAGTGACATCGAGGAGGAGCGAAGGCTTTTCTACGTGGCTATAACCAGGGCCAAGTTCGCCCTTTCTCTTTCATTCGCCGAGACCAGAATGCGTAACGGTCAGCATCAGAGCAATCCGCCGAGTCGTTTCCTGAAAGAGATTGACAGCCGGTATCTTGAGAATCCTTTGTGTCAGGAGGATGATTCCTCCACCTCCTTCGATGATGACTTCCACTTCGGCTCCGGCAGCTCCTACGGCTCGAGCTCCTCTTTTGGCTCAGGCTCATCCTACGGAAGCGGTCGCGGTTCAGGCTCCGGCTATGGCTCATCCTACGGAAGCGGTCGCGGTTCAGGCACAGGCTCCGGCTATGGCTCATCTTACGGAAGCGGTCGCGGTTCAGGCTGCTCGGAC
>JBAYFJ010000031.1:0-18258 GCA_041667245.1 Bacteroidales bacterium
AAAATGTGTCTCTTGTCAAGATTGAGCCCATAGTATTCAACTGCCTCTTCCCTGAGTTCAGAAGTGGCTGGCACTATCTCTTTGCGTATAGGGTTTCCCGTCATCACTATCTTGTCGGCGGGAAAGAATCTTTCCATTCCTTCGTAGGCCACGCAGATCCTTCCGGCTTTTTTGCCGAGAATCTTGTTGGTCAGTCCCGCGAATCCGTTCTGTTCCTGAATCAGAGTCGGAACGCCCTTCCTTTCCGCTGACCACAGAAGGGGAGCGCTTGCGTAGCCACCTACTCCGACTGCGATGTCAGGTTTGAACTCGTCTATGATTTTTCCGGCTTTTCTCACGCTTTCGAGCACTTTGAAAGGAACCTTCAGATCATTCTTTATGTTCTTCCAATTCAGCTGTCTCTGAAGTCCCACTATCGGCAGGCCTTCAATTCTGTAACCTGCGGCAGGCACCTTCTCCATCTCCATCTTGCCCTCTGCGCCTACGAACAGCAACTCGGTCTCAGGGTTGAGCTCCTTGAGTTTGTTTGCGATGGATATGGCAGGAAAAATGTGACCTCCTGTACCTCCTCCGCTGATTATAACACGTAAAGTTTTGTACTCCATAGCATTATTCCTTATCGTTCTTTCTCCATTCTTTTTCATCCAGCGACGGAGCCTGAAGGCTGTTCAGAGCTTTTGCTCCGCCCATTTCGGCGCTTATGGTGTTCACGTCTCCCTCGCTCTCCATATCTATATGCTCGGACACCAGTCTCATCTTTTGGTTTGCCATTCTGCTGATTGCCAGAATCACCCCGAATGCGATGCAGAACGACAGGAAAGACGAATTGCCGTGACTTATCAGCGGCAGGGTCTGGCCTGTGAGTATGCCCACGTCAAGATTGATGACAATGTGCATAGCCGCCTGCCCCACAATCAGTATGACGAGCCCTTCGACCGCGGTCTTGGCGAACAGGTTCTCGCACATACGAGTTATCAGAGAGCCTCTGGCAAGCAGACTCCCGTAGAGAATAATAATCAGTATTCCTCCAACCAGACCGTATTCCTCGATTATGAAACTGTACATATAGTCTTCGAACATAACCGGCACCACGTATCTCTGGGTGCTTTTCCCCGGCCCCTTTCCGAAGATTCCGCCTTCGTGAATGGCGATCTTCGCACTGACAGGCTGTTTGACCTTGTCCATTGACTTCTGAAATTCCACGCTTCCTCTCGGAAGTGTTTTCAGCCGATTCAAATGGTAGTTCGTGTTCTCGGTGATTCTTTTCATTGAGGAATCAAAGTGCGGGAACAGTTTGTTGCCCGAAGCTTTGTTCGCAACAAGACAGCCGATGCCAAGAACCAAAATTACAGGAATCGCGAATAATACGTCTTTCCACGGAATGCCTCCGATCAGGACAGTGAGCAGCATTATGCCTCCTACGAAAATCGCGCTTGACGTGCCTCCCGGCATAATCAGAAGGCAGATGAGTCCTATAGGCATATAGATGTACATCATTCTTTTGCTTATAGGTTTTTCCATAAATGCGAAAGTCTTTGTCTTCGCAAGTGCGTTAGCAATGCCGAAACTGTCGTTTTTGTAAGCGTTCACAGCCCAGGCAAGGTACATTACCATAGCCACTTTCACTACTTCGACCACATGAATCTGTATGCCCGGAACCTTTATGACTCGCCAAGCGCTGTTCAGCTGTATTGCCTTGACTATGCCGAAATTCAGATGCAGGGCAAGGAAGAGCAGCATACTAAGAGAGACAATGAATCCCAGTTGGGAGACGAGCCTATAGAATCTGATGCTTTTGATGTTGTACAGACCGATTATGACGGCGATTCCGCCTGCGGCCACTAAAAGCTGCTCGCTGACAATCGAGATTCTGCTTGTCTTGTTCTGAATGGCAAGCAGAGGAGTAGAGGAGAACACGGCGACAATGGAAATGAGGATGAGCATCAAAACTATCATCCACACTACTTTGTCTCCCTGAAGGTTATCTACGAAATTCCATAACCCGCCGGCGGTTTTTCTCTTTTCTTTTATCATTCCGACTACAGGTTTCTGACAGCGTTCTTGAATTGTTCCCCTCTGTCTTCCATATTTTTGAACAAATCGAAACTTGAGCAGCAGGGGCTCAGCAGCACGACATCCCCTTCTTTGGCGAATTCGCTTGCGGCCTTGACTGCGTCTTTTGCGGACAAAACGTCCTTCATACTCTCTTTGCCCACTATTCTCTCAAATGACTCGTGGAATTTGTGATTGTCTTTCCCCATACAGACTATGGCTCTGACTTTTTCTTTCACCAGCCCTTCCATAACGCTGTAGTCGTTGCCTTTGTCTATTCCTCCTACAATCCAGACCACAGGCCTTTTCTGACTTTCAAGTGCGTACCATGCCGCGTCAACGTTGGTGGCTTTGGAATCATTGATGTAAAGCACATCTCTGACGCTCATCACCGGCTCAAGCCTGTGTTCGATAGGCTGGAAAGTGGCGAGACTCTTTCTGATCACGCTGTTGTCAATGTCCATTGCTTTCGCCGCAAGCGCAGCCGCCATAGAATTGTACACATTGTGCTTGCCCCCGAGAGCGAGTTCCTTCAGGTAGACGTCGCATTCCTCCTGCTCGTATCTGACCACGATTTTGTCGTCTTTGACGAACGCACCCTGCTCGACCTCTCCTTCCTGCGTGAACGGAAGCATCTTTGCCGTCACCACGATTTTGTCCAGATGACCTATGGTGATCGCGTCATCGTTGTCGAAGATGAAGCAGTCTTCCGGTCTCAGGTTCTTCGTGATGCGGAATTTGGCCCTTACGTAGTTCTCCATATCATAACCGTATCTGTCGAGATGATCCGGAGTTATGTTTGTGATTATTGCTATGTCAGGACGGAAATCGTACACGTTGTCCAGCTGAAAACTGCTGATTTCCAGAACGTAGTAGTCGAAATGCTCGGTAGCCACCTGAAAAGCGTAGCTTTTTCCTATGTTTCCTCCGAGTCCTACGTTCAGTCCGGCGTTTTTCAGAAGGAAATATATCAACGAGGTCGTAGTGGTCTTGCCGTTGCTTCCTGTTATGCAGATCTTCTTTGCGGTGTCGTATCTGCCTGCGAATTCGATTTCAGAGATTATGCTTATTCCCTTTTCGGAGATCATCTTGACCATCGGAGCGTCCGAAGGTATGCCGGGGCTTTTCACGACCTCGTCCGCACTGAGAATCTTATCCTCAGTATGTCCGCCCTGTTCAAATGGTATTCCCCACTTGTTCAATGTCTCGACGTAATGGTCAGCGATTTTCCCTTTGTCTGAGAGAAAAACGTCGAATCCTTTAACTTTGGCAAGCACTGCGGAACCTATTCCGCTCTCACCTCCGCCCAAAATTACCATTCTTGACATATCTTATTGATTTTAAATTGTTTATCTTATCTTTAACATAGCCAGGGTGGACACAGCCAGAATCAAACCTATGATCCAGAACCTGGTCACTATTTTTGCCTCGGGAATCGCGCGCAGAGGTTTTTGGATTAGCGCAGGTATGCCTTCTTTCTGAAAATGGTGGTGAAGCGGCGCCATCTTGAATATCCTTCTCCCTTCCCCGTATTTCTTCTTGGTGTATTTGAAGTAGCTTGTCTGCATCAGTACTGAAAGGCTTTCCACAAGGAAGATTCCGCACAAAACAGGCAGCATCAGCTCTTTTCTTATCAGTATTGCGCTGACACCGATGATTCCGCCTATGGCCAGACTTCCGGTGTCACCCATAAAGACTTGCGCAGGATAGGCGTTGTACCACAGGAATCCTATTAGCGCCCCCACGAACGCAGACATAAATATAGCTATCTCGCCGCTCCCGGGAATGTACATAATGTTCAGATAGTCGGAGTTGATGAGGTTGCCGCTAAGCCAGGCGAGGACGCCTATCACCACCCCAACTATCGCCGATGTTCCTGCAGAGAGGCCGTCCATTCCGTCGGTCAGGTTGGTACCGTTGGAACATGCTGTTATGACTATGATTATCATCACTGCGTAGATTGCCCATTTGGTGTACCAGCCGAATGACCCTTTGAACGGCGACAGCAATTTGTAGTCGAATTCGTGATTTTTCACGAATGGAATCGTGGTAGTGGTGTTCTTGACGACATTTTTGACTTTCCACTGAGTGGAGCTGATTATTTTTTCCGAATTCACATCCAGAGAATCCCCGTCTTTGACTATGTCGGGATTCTCTCTCACTACCTCCCTGACCACAATGTTGTGGCTGAAGCAGACAGCCAGAGCGATGGTGAGGCCGAGCAAAATCTGAGCTATGAGTTTGGTTCTCGGGCTAAGACCCGCTTTGTCGTGCTTGAACACTTTGATGTAGTCATCGGTGAATCCTATCGCTCCGCACCACAGGGTGCTCAGCAAAAGAAGAAGAATGTAGATGTTGGTGAGGTCGCAGAACAACAGCACTGAGACTGTTATGGCAAGAATGATAATGACTCCGCCCATCGTAGGAGTGCCCTTTTTCTCCATCTGTCCCTCCAGTCCGAGATTGCGGATTGTCTCTCCGATTTGTTTCTTCTGAAGCCACCGGATGATCCGCCTTCCTGCGAAGAAGGCTATGAGCATAGCGGTGATGCTGGCAAGCATTGCCCTGAAGGACAAGTAGCTCATCAGTCTTTGACCCGGAATGTCGTAGTCGCTTAGTAATTGGAAAAGATGGTATATCATTTTTAATTAGGTTTTAGTCGGTTTGTCCCATCGCCTTGAAGATCTCGGCAACGATTTCCCTCTCGTCGAAATGGCGTTTCTCCGTTCCGAGTATCTGGTATGTCTCGTGTCCCTTGCCTGCCAGAAGGATAGTCGAGCTTTCCGGAGCCAGCATTATAGCCGTTCGGATAGCCTCTTTCCTGTCGGCGATGAACAACGCTTTCGCCAATCCTCTTGAGGTGAGACCTTTGCGAATATCCTCAAGAATGTCTTCAGTCTTCTCAGTCCTGCTGTTGTCGGAAGTGACTATGATTCTGTCTGCGATTTTTTCCGCTATCGCGGCCATTTCGGGACGCTTGGTCTTGTCTCTGTCTCCTCCGCATCCGAAAAGGCAGATGAGATTGCGTTTGGGAGCCACGGCTCTCAATGTGTCGAGCACGTTCTCCAACGCATCAGGCGTGTGGGCGTAGTCGAAGACAACTGAGAGATCTTTCGGACCTCTTAGATTCTCAAGCCTTCCTTTAGCTGAGTCGAGTTTGCTTATCGCAAGCAGGGCTTCCTCAGGTGCCGTGCCGAGAATCACCGCCGTCGTGTAGATGGCGAGGATGTTGTAGGCATTATGCTGCCCGATCAGTTTGATCCATGCGTCCTTGCCGTCAATTCTGAGTTCCATTCCATCGAAACTTTCCTCCATAATCCGACATGTGTGGTCCGCCACTCTCTTGCAGGAGTAGGTGACGACTTTAGCCTTGGTGTTCTGAGTCATCACGAGGCCGTTTTTGTCATCTATGTTTGTGACT
Organism: Bacteroidales bacterium; assembly: GCA_041667245.1. GTDB lineage: Bacteria > Bacteroidota > Bacteroidia > Bacteroidales > UBA932 > Cryptobacteroides. The sequence continues at coordinate 5,474 of JBAYFJ010000031.1, forward strand.
GCGTAGGCATCTTCATCAAGCGAGTCGAAGAAGAGTTTCTTGCATCTGAGGTATTCCGCAAAGGTCTTGTGATAGTCGAGATGATCGTGGGTCAGGTTTGAGAAAATCCCCACTTTGAATTTCAGCCCGCTCACCCTTTCCTGCTGCATTCCGATGGAACTTACCTCCATAAAGCAGTACTCGCATCCTACTCTCACCATTCTGGCGAGAAGTCCGTTGATGGTGATGGGGTCTGCGGTGGTATTGGCGGTCTCCATACATTCCGTGCCGACGTAGTTGGCTATGGTCGAAAGAAGTCCGCAATTGTAGCCGAGATTCATAAACAGATGGTAAAGCAAAGTTACGGTGGTCGTCTTTCCGTTGGTGCCGGTGATTCCGACCAATGTCAGCTTGTGAGACGGATTGTCGAAAAAGTTGGATGCCATAATCGCTTCCGCATGGCGTGAGTTTTCAACCTTAATCAGAGTCACTCCTTCCGGATTGTCTCCGATTTGCTCTTTAAGCGCGGCTTCGTCTTCATAAGCGATGGCGACGGCTCCATTCTCGACAGCAGTCTTGATGTAGGCGTGACCATCTGACGCATAGCCTTTTACGGCAATGAACATGTCTCCATGTCCGACTTTTCTGGAGTCATTGCGTATCTGGTTGATTTCGAGACTTTTTGTGCCTCTGATTTCAACGAATCCGCTTTTTTCTATGATTTTGTCAAGTTTCATATCCTTTCTATTTAAGTCTTATAGTAATGACCGAGCCTTTTTTAGCGCTAATGCCTTTCTCGGGCGATTGCGCTGCCACGTGTCCGCTTCCGGAGTAGGAACATCTGTAGCCTCTGTTCTCAATTTCGTGCACGGCATCCTTCAGGCCGAGTCCCATAACGTCAGGCACACCTTCGCCGATTGATTCTTTTGGCATTCTCATCTGAGGCACTTCGCCTTTTTTCGTAATAACCTCGCCCCAAGTCGGATCCATCGCATACAGATCGTCCACGATTTCTTTCAACGTAAGCGCCGGAAGGGTGCCTCCGTAGAAACTCTTGATCGAAGGCATAGAGTAGATGGTCACTATGGCCGAGTACTTAGGGTTGTCAGCAGGGAAGAAACCGACGAATGTCGCCTGATTCTGTTTCCTGCCGTATTTGTCTTGATAGCGTCCTTCAATCCCTCCTGTGTACTTAGGATCAAGGATGATCCTTGATGTTCCTGTTTTTCCGGCCACTTCGCATTTGGCGTATTTAAGTCTCTGTGCTGTTCCTTCCTCAGTCACGGCTTTAAGCGCTCTTAGCAGAGTGTCGGCCGTTGCTCTTGAGCAAATGGATGAGTTCAGAACGCTCGGACCTCTTTTCTCTTTGACTATCCCGTTCTCCTCTATTGTCTCCACCAGATAAGGCTTCATCATTTTCCCTTTGTTGGCAATCGCATTGTAGAATGTCACTATGTGAAGAGGAGTCTCCGCGACCGAGTAGCCTATGGCGATAGAGCCGAGGTCCGTCCCGCTCCAAGACGAGGATTTCGGTGTCGGCAGAGACGGGGTCTGAAGACCGGCAAGATCGAAGTCGTAGGCTTCGCCGAGCTTGTACATATACAGTTTGTCGAGGAACTTCTGCGGTCTCTTGTCGTAGTTGGTGACAGCGAGGTAGCGGAAGACATAGTTTGAGGATATCTTGAAGCCGTCGAGTACCGAGATGGATGAAGCGCCGTGATTGCGCTCGTAATCAGGAATATGGTCGTCTTGCGGATAGCCCTTTATGATTCCGTGGTTTGTCGGCAACTTCTCGTCAAGCGACTTGACGTAACCGTCTTCGATTACGGTCATCAATGTGGTTGCCTTGAACACCGAGCCCGGCTCTCCTTTGCGTCCGATTGCATTGTTGTAAGACTCGCTCAGCACATTGTCGGTGGTGTCTCGTAAAAGATTGACCATCGCTCTTATCGCTCCGGTCTGTACGTCAAGGATGATGACGCAGCCTCCCTCAATCTCTTTCTCGTTCTGAATCTGATTTCTGAGGGCCTGATCCGCTATGTCCTGTATGTTGATGTTCAATGTGGTTCGCAAATCCATCCCGTCTTCCGCCTTTACGTAAGTGCTGTCGTAATTCTGGATTCTGTTTCTGTTGTCAGTCACTCTCAGCCACTCTATGCCTTCCTGTCCGTGGAGTACGTAGTCGAATTTCCCCTCAAGCCCGATGTGATTGTTTCCGTTGCTGTTGCTGTTGTCTTTGACATATCCGATGGTTCTTCGGGCGAGCGAGCCGTAAGGATATTGTCTTGAGTCAAATCTCTCGTACATAATTCCGCCCTCGTTGGCCCCGTGCTCGAAAAGAGGCAGTTCTTTCACCTGATTGAGGACGTCCAAATTGATCTTGTTCCCTATTTTGACGTAACGGCTATTGTTCTCCCTGCCTCTTATGATCATATTGTAGTACTGAGCCGCAGTTTTGTCCCCGTAGATTTTGGATAGCCCTTCCGCAAGTCTTCTCGCTTCGCTTCTCCACTCTTTCTCTTTCTCCGCGCCCTTCTTCTTGTCGGCTTTGAAGTCCGCTTTCATCACTGAGCAGTCCATATACACTTGAAACAGTGGAGTGGACAAGGCCAGAAGTCTCCCGTCTTCGGCTATTATGGCTCCTCTGGCAGGCTCGATGACTTGTTTGGTGCTGCGCGGTTTCAACAGTCCCACAAGTTCAGGATCCGGTTTGTAGACGTACTGAATGTAGAGAATCCTAATGATCACGAACACGGCGAAGATCATAAACAAGGCGTGAAGAGTCCACAGAATAGTCGCTATCCTGTTTCTGCCTCTTGCGGTTGTCTCGTTTACTTTGTTTTTCCCTGCCATTTCGTAACTAATCTATTTCGTATTGTCGTTGTCTGTTTTGTCTTTTTTTGCAGTCTATTTTGTCCTTATGATCATAGCCGGTTTTTGCGGTATCGTCACTTTGGAACTGTCTTTTTCCAGTAGACTTTTGATTGTCGTAAGCCTGTTGAGGCTCACTAACTTGACGGTCTTCTGAGCGTTCTGTATCTTCAACTCGTTCAGAATGGTCTTGTTGTCCTCCACAAGCGTGAGAGCCTGCTCCACTTTCAAGCTCAACCAGATGCTGATCCAGAAGAGAAAAAACGTGTAGATGATGTGTATGAAGTACTTGTCGAAGTGGAGTCTGAAAAGCAGCTCGCCTTTCATAAACGCCACGAACACGTTTTTCATTCGTGACAGGAACCCTTCTTTCTGCTCAATCTCTTCCATATCTCACACTTTTTCAGCAATTCTCAATTTTGCGCTCCTGGCTCTTGTGTTTGAGGCAATCTCGTTCTCCTGAGGAAGAATCGGCTTCTTGTTCACGGCTTTGAGAGGAGCGATAATGTTCCCGAAAAAATCTTTTTCAGCCTTCCCTTCAAGGTTGCCGTATCTGATGAAATTCTTCACCATCCTGTCTTCAAGAGACTGATATGTGATCACGACGAGACGACCTCCCGTTCTCAGAGAAGCTGTCGCACCTTTAAGGAAGTTCTCAAGGGACCGCATCTCTTGATTCACCTCGATTCTCAAGCCCTGGTACACTTTTGCAAGGTACTTGTGCTCGGCGTATTTAGGAGTCGCGGGGCTTAGCGCTTCGTCAAGATTCCGAGTGGTTCTTATCTCGGCTTTCGCTCTTGAGGCCGCTATCAGTTGGGCGACTTTTCTTGCGTTTTCCAATTCACCGTAGATTCTGAAAATCTTTTCCAGATCTTCTTGAGAGTAAGTGTTCACGATGTCGGCTGCGGTTTTGCCTCCCTCCTTGTTCATCCGCATATCCAGAGGAGCGTCGTATCTGAACGAGAACCCTCTTTCCGCCGTGTCGAATTGATGCGAAGAAACACCCAAGTCGGCCAGAACCCCATCGATTTCCTTGAGGCCCTCAAAGCGAACGTAATTCTGAATGAAACGGAAATTGTTGTGGATCAGCGTCAGACGAGAATCGTCAGGTTTGTTTTCCAACGCGTCGCTGTCACGATCGAAAGCGATGACCCTGCCGCTTTGTGATAAGCGTGAAAGAATCTCCGCGGTGTGACCACCGCCTCCGAATGTGGCGTCAGCGTACGTCCCGGATGGATTTGTCACCAGAGCCGAAACACTTTCATTAAGTAGTACAGGTGTATGATACTCAGACATTTCCCGATCTCCTATCTTTAATGAGATAGTTCTTCGGCAATGTTGAGATACTGTTCGTTCGAAATCCCGCTTTCCTCGTATCCTTCTTTCGACCAGATTTCGATTTTGAAATCATTGCCAGAAAACACAACCTCTTTGTTCACTCCGATTGATTCCAGAAGTTTTTTCGGAATCATAATTCGGCCCAATTTAGAATCCGGTTCGACTATCGCGCGATCGCGCATATACTCTCTCCAGAAGACAGCGTGTTCCTTGTTGAAAAAATTCAATTTGGATTTGACTTCTTCGGACTGTCTGACCCACTCCTCGTAAGTGAACATATCAAGGCAGTTAGAGAAGATGTTTTTTTTGATGACAAGTTTTGTGTCAGGCTCTCCCAACAGGAGATTCTTGAAGGCAGAGGGAAAAATCATTCTCCCTTTGTCATCAATCTTGACGCCGTATTCACCGATAAACTTAATCATATTTACTTTTTTCACGCTATTGCTGACAAAGTTACCAAATATTTTCCACTTTCTACCATTTTGTTACATTTTTTTCCACAACGTTTTCAACAGCCCGCAAATAAGGCGGCCGGTGGTGTCGTCGGGCGCGCAACATGCCTCAAGTCGATGTGAACAACGCACTTTCACAGTGGCAGACGGCTCGAAAGAAGCTTCAGAACGACAGTCTTCAGATAGATGCTCTTCAGACGGCTGTGACAAGCACTCGGCTTCTGATGCGTCACGGGACTACCAATTATCTGGAAGTGCTCACCGCGCAGCAGTCTCTGCTTTCGGCTCAGTTAAGCGAGGTGAGTGACAAGTATGACGAGGTGCAGTCAGTGATTCTTCTGTACCACGCCTTGGGAGGAGGAAAAGAGTAATGAGGCTTCTTGCGAAACCTCTGCTACTCTTGTTCATTTTCTGTTTTTTAAGAAAGAAACATCTGAAATAGTAGTCGCCATTTCTGATTTCTTGCTAACTTTACGTCTTGAAAGGTATCGTGCTTTAGGTATGGCTTGAGACTTTTCTTCCTGCTTTGCGGCTTGAAATAAGATTAAAAGATGTGCTTATGAAAAAATTGGTGTTCTTTCTTTTGCCACTTCTGGCATCATTTGTCGTGTCCTGCGGCACGACACACGTTGTTCCCATAACAGGTCGCAAGCAGAATCTGCTTGTCACGGACGAACAAGTGCTGAGTCTCAGCACTCAGGAGTACGACAAGTATATGAAGTCGGCCAAGTTGTCGACCAATTCCTCTAACACCGCTATGGTCAAACGTGTCGGGCAGCGTCTTTCCAAGGCTGTCGAATCCTATCTTGTCAGCAACGGGCTATCAAGCGAAGTCCGTAATTTCAGCTGGACCTTCAATCTGGTTGATGATAATTCCGCAAACGCTTTTTGTATGCCGGGAGGCAAGATCGTCGTTTACGAAGGTCTGCTGCCATACACTAAGGATGAGGCGTCTCTTGCCATAGTACTTGGGCACGAAATCGCTCACGCTGTCGCCAAACATTCAGCAGAGCAGATGAGCAGACAAATCAGAGGTCAGTACGGGACTCAGATTCTGGACGGCGTCCTGAGTGTCGCCGGCGTCAGTTCGACCACAGCCAATCTCGCCCAGATCCTGGCTCAGAGCGGGTTCCAGTTCGCAACTCTGAGCTATTCACGAAGTGATGAGACTGAGGCTGACAAGATGGGGCTAATATTTGCGGCAATGGCAGGTTACGATCCTCGTGTTGCCGTCGACTTCTGGCAGAGGATGTCTCAGAACGGCCAGTCCGTTCCCGCCATTTTCAGTGACCACCCTTCGGATGCCAAGCGTATCTCCGACATTCAGAAAGACCTGCCCGAGGCCCTGAAGTACTACAAGGCCGTCAAATCCAACTAGCCCCTCACTTTCACCTCGCGGCCTTCGTCACCTCGCGGCCTTCGTCCCTGACCCTCGTCCCCGGCCTTTTGGTTTTATTTCCGACCCTTTGACATCAAAACGGCCTTCTGTGCATTCTGTGTGTCAAAGGGTAGCAGCTCTTTTTCTGGAATCGGCAATCAGCGCTCTCAGTGGCACTTTGCCCGAAATTTGTCCCGACCCTTTGACATCAAATCGGCCTCCTGTGCAATCTGTGTGTCAAAGGGTAGCAGCTCTTTTTCTGGAATCGGCAACCAGCGCCCTCAGTGGCACTTTGCCCGAAATTTGTCCCGACCCTTTGATGCGAAAGCACCGTTCTATGCATTATAGCCGTCAAAGGGTAAGCGGCGTTCTTACTCGACAGCAGCATCAAGCGCAAGCGAGCCTTTAACAGAGCTCGCTGCGTCTTGATTGCAGTCGCCGCAGCTCGTATATTGAGGCGACGGTGCCGAGACCAAGTATTTGATACAGTAATTGTCTTAATATTTTAGCCAAAGTCGCATTATCACCTACGTGGGACAATCCAAGACAACATCATCAGTTCTCATTATTTAGTTCCACTCGTCCTTAGGGTAGCGCACACGAAAGTGCCATCCAACCCCAAAGCACGTTGGGAGATGAATGAGAAGGAGATGGGAGGTCACTCCAACGCCCGTTACATAAATGAACATATCTCTTTGATGCGAATTAAGCGTGCCAACAAGCAGTGATTCAAAACTAATTTGCTATTTTTGCCTGAGAACTGATGCGCCGATATGGAGAAATATGAAATGGTTTTCGTTTCGGACTCTATTGACGGGTTATGCACTGATGCCTGTAAAGAACATTTGGCACACCCTGCTGTCTCGGTTGCGAATGATGTCTTTCAATGCGCCAGACGGCTATCAATCCGACCGAATGTAGAGAATAACAGTTGATGCCTTATGAAACGGTTTTTATTGATTATGCTTGCAACAATCTTTTTATCAACTAATTGCAGCGGGAGAACACAAGAAAAATCAGACACGAAAATGAATAGCGAGATTTATTTTGCAGGTGGATGCTTCTGGGGTACGGAGCACTTTATGAAACAGATAAACGGCGTTCTACGGACAGAAGTCGGCTATGCCAATGGCAGGAAGGACATCTCCAATCCTTCCTACAAACAGGTCTGCGGCAACGACACCGGATTCGCCGAGACCGTTAAAGTGGAATATGATCCTCAGGTGGTGAGCCTTCAACTTCTCCTCGAATTGTATTTCAAGACAATAGACCCGACCACTGTCAACAGGCAGGGGAATGATTGCGGCACGCAGTACAGAACGGGGATATATTACACATCCAAAGAGGACCTCTCTGTTATACAATCAGCTGTGAGTCAATTGTCTAAGCAATACACCGAGCCTATAAGAATCGAGGTTGAGCCCTTGACGAATTTCTACAAAGCGGAAGATCACCATCAGGACTATCTCGGTAAGAACCCGAATGGCTACTGCCACATCAATCCGGTACTTTTCGAGTTGGCGAGGAAGGCCAATTCTTCGGAGCAAATCTACAAAAAGCCATCCGAGGCAAAATTGCGGAGCACGCTTACTAACAGGCAATATGCTGTCACTCAGCAGAATGCGACGGAGCCTGCTTTCGACAATGAGTATTGGGACGAAAAGAGGGAAGGAATATATGTCGACATAACCACAGGAGAGCCTTTGTTCATATCCTCGGACAAATTCGATTCCGGCTGCGGATGGCCGAGTTTCTCAAAACCAATAACTGAAGACCTTCTTAAAGAGATCACTGACAGTTCGCACGGAATGGTAAGAACAGAGGTCCGCAGCAGAATCGGCAATGCGCATTTGGGGCACGTGTTCAATGACGGGCCTTCAGACAGAGGAGGGCTTCGTTACTGCATCAACAGCGCCTCTCTGCGATTCATTCCTAAGGACACGATGGTCTCCGAGGGATATGGAAAGTATCTCCCATTGCTTGGAAAATGACGATTTCAAGCGAAGATCGGTCGGAAAAGTGTGGACTTTCGTCAAAAGATCGGTCGGAAAAGTGTATATGCGCAAATAATACACTAAAAATCACTGATTAATATGTATAGAAACGTCATAACTAAAGAAAAACAAGGATCATCGGAAACCATTGATTCTTGCCGGCGCCCGTCAAGTAAGCAAAACTTACATTCTTAAAAAGTCGGGGAACAAGAATTTACCAATGTCGCCTATATCAATTGCGACGATAATGAGTTAGCTAAGGATCTGTTCGCTCAAGATAATGATATGCAGCGTATTATCCTCGCTATAGGCGCAATTACAGGACAAATCATCGAAGCAGACAAAACATTGATTATCCTTGATGAGATTCAGGAACTCTCACGCGGATTGTCCGCGCTTAAATATTTTAGCGAAAATGCCCCTGACTATCATATCGCTGTAGCCGGGTCTTTGTTAGGAATCGCTATGCATTCGGGAGAATCATTTCCTGTTGGAAAGGTTGACGTGCTTCATATTTATCCAATGACGTTTGATGAGTTCCTTTTGGCAAAAGGTAAAAAACAGATGTTGGACCTTCTGCGCTCCAAGGATTGGTCAACCGTAAAACTTCTTAGAGGAGAATACATAAAGATACTGCGTGAGGACTATTTCGTTGGAGGTATGCCTGAAGCTGTTCGTGAGTTCATCGAAACCAATGATGCTGTGAAAGTGAGAGAGGTCCAGAACAATATTCTTTTTTCTTATCAAAAAGACATTTCCAAGCACGTGTCTGTCGCCGAGTCAAACAGAATCAATATGGTTTGGCGTTCCTTGCCGTCGCAGCTTGTTAAAGAGAACAAAAAGTGTTTATATGGCGTTGTCAGGCCTGGAGGAAGGACAAAAGAATTTGAGGTTGCCATACAATGGCTAATGGATGCCGGCCTTGTCTATAAAGCCGAAAGGGTGCAGCAACCTAATATTCCTTAAAAGTTTTATGCTGACATATCTTCTTTTAAGTTATTTCTTTTAGATTGCGGGTTGTTAGGTGCGATGAGTGAGACGCCCCCAATGAATCTGTTAGTAGCTGAGAACGGTATGGAAGAATCAAAGGGTGCTTTTACAGAGAACTATGTGATGAGCCAATTAACTGCGACCAGCGACACCTCAGTGTACTATTATAGCAATGATTCGAAGTTGGAAATTGACTTTTTACTTCAGCATAACAGTGAGATTGTCCCGATTGAAGCAAAGGCCGAAGAAAATCTTCGTTCGAAATCACTTGCGACTTTTATTGTCTCTCACCCTCAGTTGCACGGACTGAGATTTTCAATGTCTGACTATCGTGAGCAAGAATGGGTGACGAATGTGCCGCTCTATGCAGTAGGCATTTATTTTACGGACAACGATTAAACCATATAATTATGTATATGAATTACAGACAGAAACTTATTGAAAAATGGGAGACTTATTTCCCTGGGACCTCGTTGCCGGTAGGAGTGTTTTACTCTGATGAATTGTGCGGGGCCGAATATCTCAGGAAACCGTAACCGAGTCAGCGTGGCTACACTTGCCTCTTCGCCCAGACTGCGAAGCTGCATCAAGGCCGCAGTCTTGCTCTCGACTGTGACAACATTGGCTGTTTCGGGGCTGTGAAGACATTATTCGGCGGGTTTTATGATGAAGAGAAGACTGTCAGACTGCTTTGCGAGGTAGAGCGTTTCAAGATTGACGCCAATCAGGCTAATAAGATGAATCGGATCAATCCTAAGGCCCGCCCGACAGGCAAATATGTCATCTTCAAGCCGGCTGCTGAACTGACTAAAAAGGCGACCGGAGAAATGACGAGAGCCGTCTTTTAAACGTTTTATTGTAGAGCGCAAAAAAAAGTGGCATCCTGAGTTTTGCCTCAGAACTCCACATTCTAAAAAAATAAAGCATCTTTCGACGCTTTGGTACGGGCTAAATAACTGTTAAAAAATTATTCAGCTACAACAGTTGTGTCAGCAGCAGTTGAGTCAGCTACAGCAGCAGTTGTGTCAGCGGCTGTCTCACACATTGTTGAGTCAGCGGCTTCTGCTTCAGCTTTCTTTGTGTTGTTTCCACAAGAAACAGCAGCTACCATAAGAGCAACTACTGCCAAAGACATAAATACCTTCTTCATGGTCTTTAAATTAACTAGTTAAACGAACAATATTTTTTTGTGGTGCAGAATTACATATTATTTAATTAAATGCAAATTATTTTAAGTTATTTGTCGCCATTAATTAGTTTATCGGTCGTTTATATAGTGGTATTCTTATCCCGTTTAATCTCAAACACCTCCATATCGTGGATTTTGCCATCGTCTATGTGGAAGCGAAGCGCCGTTCTCACGACCTGCCACCCCTGCACGCCTGCCGCTCCCGGGTTAATCACAAGCATATTCCGTTTTGCGTCATTGATGACCTTCAGGATGTGCGAGTGCCCGCAGACGAAGATGTCCGGATGGTGGGCCTCAATCAGAGCCAGAGCCCTGTTGTCATAATGGCCCGGATAGCCTCCGATGTGAGTCATCAGGACTTTCAACCCCTCGCAGTTGAAAAGCTGGACGAGAGGATGCTCGTAGCGAAGATCGTGAGAATCGCAGTTGCCGCTTACCCCGATCAGAGGCTTGAAGGCGGCAATCTCCTTAGCCGTCTCCAGACCTCCGCCGAAGTCCCCGGCGTGCCAGATCTGGTCCACCGGAGCAAGAAAATCCTTGAACTCCTGACTGAACACCCCGTGGGTGTCCGAAATGACCCCTATGTACATAGGGCCTTACAGTTTGATGACAATCTTCTTCTTGTACAATATCCATTGAATGCTGAAGATTACCAGCATAAAGAGGATTGCGTACACGAGGGAAGTGAAATTGTTCGCTCCGAATGTAACTGAATGATCCCAGCCCGTGAACCCGATGATGGTGACAAGCAGAGCGCAGTTCACGAATGCCACGAGAGGATTGGTCCCCATAGCGATGAGAGGCGTAAACGCTTTGGCGTCACCCTTGACATCCAGCAGGAATGCGAAGAATGCCAGTACCAGCATTGCCCACCCGCCTGCGAAGAACACGTAGGAAGCCGACCATAGCGGCTTGCTGATAGGTATCCAGATGCTCAAAATCTCACCGATAACAAGGCACACAACCGAACTAACGAATATCCTTGACACAAGATAAGACGGTGCGTCTTTCATCGAAGACGGGTCTTTCGCGTGTCGTCGCGATGAGCGCAGGATCATTGAGCCTATAAGAAAGCCGAGAAGAGCGGTGCAGGCTCCGGTCATAGCCCCGAGAGGCCCCTCAGGGTCGAAGTCAGCCCTGGTTGAGATGTGGTCGTCATCGGCAATGACAGTGTGATTGTCCATAAGCTCCTGTGAGACAACATAATCCCTTGAATAATGGTAGCCGTGGTAAACGTGGTTCGAGCCTACGAGAGCGACGTCAATCTTTCTTGACACGTTACCCTCAAGAGTGAACGGACCGGGATAATTCCCGAAAGCAACCAGAATTCCAGTGTACAATCCGCACATAACCACGATCGCGCACATAATCTTGAGCGGTTTCTTTAGCCAAAGGGCGATCACTCCGGCCAAAATGTAGGAGAGGCCGATTCTCTGGAGCACCCCGAATATCCTCTTGTGGTCAAGCCAGTAGAGATAGTTTTGTCCGAAAGACCACGTGTCATCGTGAGGGCTTGTCGGGAAGAAAGGCAGCATATTCAGCAAAAGGCCGACAAGGAATATTGCGATGCCTCTTTTGAATATCTTCCAGGTGGCTTCTTTGGTTAGGCCATCGTATTTTGACAGTGAGAAGGCCATTGCGCATCCCATACAGAAGATAAAGAATGGGTAAACCAGATCCGTTGGCGTGCAGCCCATCCAAGTGGTGTGTCTTAACGGCGCATAGACGTGAGACCAAGAGCCGGGGTTGTTGACTATACACATAAAAGCGACCGTCAAGCCCCTGAGAACATCAAGAGAAAGATATCTTTTTTTCATATACGTTAAATGTGGAGGTTTGAAACATTCCGCTAATTTAACGGTTTTTGACAACCAATGCAATGATTAAATATTCTATTTTCCGATTATCTGATTTCCGTACAGTAAAGTTCGACCTGATTGCATCAGGTCATTGTTTGCGACATCTTGCGATGTCGAGTCTGTTGTCAATTCCCCGCAGGATAAAGTTGTTGTGCGCTTCGCTGTCTTCGCGCAGAGCGCTCATCCGCTTCGCAGATGAGCGCTCTATGGCTATCTAACCCCCCGCCAGCAGAGCTGGCTGCCCCAAAGGGGCATGCGCAGCCATTCGCCTGCGGTCGGCTGATGCCGACTGGCACCGAGGCGGTGGGTCCCTCCCGTTCACGAGGCCACGGGCGGCCACGGACACTCAGCGCATCAACAACTTTATCTACTCATAGCCTGCTGCCCCAGGGCACACGCTGACATACGTCAACGGTCGCTTGGCAGCGACAACGTCGGCTCACAATGCTCGCTCACTTTCCTGCCTGCCAAATTATAAGCGGCGAAAATGCCGCTTCAAGTTTCGCAAGTCAAAATCCTTTCTCCGGAATCTTCCTTGTGTGCTAAAATAGAAACACTTTTGTCTGCGACGCTTTTCAAGATTTTTGAATTCCGTGAAAAATTCGCCTGTTTTCCGATACTCTTTGTTGATTGCGTGCACATCAAGATTCATAGAAAAAGGAGCGTTGACACAGAAGCTTTTTATGTGATGCTGGCGGTTAAGGAGGACAAGACACGAGAAGTGATAGGGATATA
>JBAYFJ010000032.1:0-17661 GCA_041667245.1 Bacteroidales bacterium
AATTACAGACGGCTTTATTAAGAATAATCCCACATTCGTGCTTCTGCTCGGAATGTGCCCAACTCTTGCCACCACAACTTCCGCAGTCAACGGATTGAGTATGGGGCTTGCTACGCTTTTCGTGCTGGTTCTTTCCAACATCGCCATATCTCTGACCGCCCCTCACATTCCGGACAAGGTCCACATCCCTGCCTATATCGTGATCATAGCCACGTTCGTGACTGTGCTTCAGTTTCTTATGCAGGCTTACACGCCGGCTATGTACGAGACGCTCGGACTCTTTATCCCTCTAATCGTCGTGAACTGTATCATTCTCGGCCGCGCTGAGGCTTTCGCCAACAAGAACGGTGTCGGTGATTCCGCTTTGGACGGTATCGGAGTGGGCCTCGGCTTCACTCTCTCGCTCACTGTTCTCGGTATGGTCCGCGAAATTCTGGGCAGCGGCTCCATCTTCGGATGGAAATTCATCACGGGAGACGGCATTCTGGCCTTCGTTATGGCCCCTGGTGCGTTCCTTTGTCTGGGGTATCTGATGGTTCTGTTCAACAAGTTTGTTAAAAAAGGGTAGAATATGGAATATCTTTTAATTATAATTTCGGCGATATTCGTCAACAATATCGTTCTCGCCCAGTTCTTGGGAATATGCCCGTTCCTGGGTGTGTCCAAAAAGCTTTCCACCGCCGCCGGTATGTCTGCTGCCGTATGCTTCGTGATCACGCTTGCGACAATTGTCACATTCCTGCTGAACAAGTACGTGCTTGTCAGTTTCGGACTTGAATTCCTTCAGACCATCGCCTTCATCCTCGTGATTGCGGCCTTGGTTCAGATGGTAGAGATAGTGCTCAAGAAGACCAGCCCTTCGCTCTATCAGGCATTGGGTATATACCTTCCGTTGATCACCACCAACTGCACCGTTCTCGGTGTGGCCATCACCGTGGTCACCAAGGAGTTTACCTTCGGTATGGACGCGCATCTTCTCAATTTGGGAGAGGCGACTGTCTATGCTTTCGCCACGGCTCTGGGTTACGGCCTCGCTATGGTTCTGTTTGCGGGTCTTCGCGAGCATCTTGAGCTGAATGATGTGCCTAAGCCGTTCAGGGGAGTCCCTATAGCTCTGGTCACTGTGAGCATCCTCGCGATGGCGTTTATGGGCTTCTCAGGTCTTGTGTAGCCATCTTTTGTACTATATGTATGATTTTTTACTATATTTGCGTTAATATATAAAGATTACATTATTTATGAAAAAAGTAATTATTATGGTTATCGCCCTTGTAGGGCTGTCATTTGTTGCCTCTGCTCAGCCTAAGGCAATCGGAGGTCGTGTGGGTTACAGTTTCGAGGCTTCTTACGAGCATTACATCGGCAACCCTAATTTTCTTGAGGTGAATGCCGGCGTTTTCGATTTTACAGATCCTGGATTCAGACTTACGGGTACATATAACTGGATTTTCGCACAACCTGCGTGGACGTCACAGGGCAATTGGTCTTGGTATGCTGGTCCGGGCGTCTCATTGGGAACCGCTTACTACAATTCTGACGACAGATTCTTTTTCGGCATCGTAGGTCAGGTCGGCCTTGAGTACGAGTTCGACTTCCCTCTACAACTTTCAGCTGACATCCGTCCTGTTTTCGGAATCTGCGACGGTGAGTTCTACGGTGACGGCCTCTCTTACGGATTCTTCCCGACCATCAGCGTCCGTTACTGTTTTTAGCAGAACTGAATTATCGACACAACTAAGCGCTTCCTTTCACGAGGGAGCGTTTTTTTGTCCTACGACATCTCATCCGTGCCGAGTCATTTACCTTATTACCTGTCCGTTGACCCGATTGTTCTCGAAAGAGCAAGCAGCTGTCAGCACGAGCCAAAAAGCGGACAATAAGAAAAACTGATTAAGAAACCACCTTAAATGAAAACAAATCACTACCTTTATACTGTTATGGTAAAAAGTAAATATGATTCCGGGATTAATATTATCGGCAGTATCCCTGACACCGCCGAGATGATAAACTATATTAATTCCCAATCTGCTCATACGGTGGACAATGGTTTTAGATTCCGCTCCGAGAAATCCACAAAAAGATTTGTCGCTGCAATAAGTGCGCACATTCTGCGATTCCACAGTTCAAAGCACAGGCGACTGTTTATGAGTGCTTTAGCATCAGAAGAGTTCTCTTTACCAAATAAGTACCTGATAGTATTCTGGCAACTTACCTACTCAAACCTTTTGTTCAGAAGAATTACGGAAGAAGTGTTTATGAAGGCTGTCTATCAGGGGAGATCGGCATTAGCCTCAGACGAGGTACTGAGTTTCCTTCACTTTCTCAAGGAGACTGAGAAGACATCAATCAATTGGAGTGAGATGACGTTGAAAATACTAAGCTCCAAATATCTTACATTATTAAAGAAATTAGGCCTTGCTGAAGGAACTGTTCGCAAGCAAATCATCCACCCGATCATACCCAACGAGCTATTTGTCTATTTCATCAGGTGGACCCAAGCGGTTTGTCCGGAAGATAGGACACTCCTTAATCCATTTATTAAGTTCGGTTTTTGCGACAATGATTCCCTGATTACGAGACTAAAGAAAGTTGACAATATTTCCTATTGGGACATAACTCAGATAGGAACAGACATAACCATTGACATAAAAGACGATGACCAGTAATTACAGCACCGAGCATAATCGTTTGTTTGAGAGTCTTGACTTAGCCTTAAAACGAGATTTGTCGCAACTCTCAACAGAAGCGAACGGTGGCCGGAGCATTCTTTTTGTTTATCCTCCGGCAGACGAAGACAAATATCTGACAGAAGCAAAGACCAGATTAAGTGAAAGATGTACCTTCCTTGATTTGCGTAAACTGTTCACCGAGTTTGTAGACAGCTATGGCTTGGAGAAATTCTGCGAGTTTTACAATCAGGACGGTACAGACATCTTCAAAAGCGAAGACTACGATGACACATTCGTGAGTTTTATTGTAAAAAAGATAAAAGGTGTTATTGATTCGAAAAGGATTCCTGCATTAATCCGCACAGGCAGCATCTACGGCATGGACTTCTCGAATATAGACTATATGGAAAGTCCTGTTGTGATGCATTCATCCTATCCATTAATTGTCTTCTATCCCGCCGCTGTCAAATCTGATGGCAACATTCTATTCCTTGGCCGCCAAGTTGCTTCGAAATACCGTTGTGTCGTTATTAAATAACAATCCTCTTTATGACAAAAGTTAAAGATATACTATCCATCTCACTTGAGAATGAAATTACCAGTGTTGTTGACATCAACTCAAAAGGACAAGATGAAGATGCTAAGATAAGCGAACTTAATGAGTTCATTCTTACGGAGAGTCTGGCAAAACATCTCACCGATTTTTGTGATCACTTCTGTTCTGACACAAAGCAACCGGGAGTATGGCTTAGCGGCTTCTACGGTTCCGGGAAGTCTTTTTTTGCCAAGATTCTTGGCTATTTGTTGGAAAACCCGACTTGGAAAGGCACTTCAGTAAGGGACCGTTTTTCTCCTAAACTGGACGGATTGTCAAATGCCTCATTGTTACAGAACGACATTGATGAACTGATGAAGACGCACAATCACGTGGTAAAGTTCGATGCTGCAAAAAACACCAGTAAGAATGGCGTTAGTTTTATGCTGATGTCCAATTTCCTCCGTTCTTTGGGGTTGCTGGGGACTAGAATCGGCCTTTGGGAATATGATATGATTAACAATGGTACTTACAGTGAATTTTGCGATCGCGTAATGGAAACCGAGGGGGAAACTTGGAATTTTCTGAAAGCTGACAGGTCAAAAGCCTTCAAAATCCTGAGAAAGACACTTACAGATTGGAACTACACTGAGAAGGAATTCGATGAGACTCTTAAAGACTATGAACAGCACATCTCCACTTACGATGCCGACAAATTGGCAAGCGACTTAGGTAAATACATTGAAAACAATCCTGATATTCACATTGTGTTTCTGCTTGATGAAATCAGTGAGGCAATTAACCAAAAGAAAATTCACATTGACGAACTTGAAGGAATGGCGGAAGCACTTTGGACTTTTGGCAACAAAGTCTGGACTATTGCTATTGCTCAATTGCAACTGGACGATGTCATTAATGACGCTAACGTCAATCAGAACGCAGTTACCAAGTTGATAGACAGGTTCAAAAACGGGATTAACATAGATGCTGAAGAAGTTGACACGATTATTCGCCGTCGCCTGCTTGCCAAGAATGAGGAAGGAAAGAGTAGACTCACTGACTATTATAACAAAAAGAGTGGTCCTATAGGAGATTGTACGAACATCGGAGGTGGGCTGAAAAGGACTTCCGACCCAACACTTTTCTCCGATTATTATCCTTTTTATGAGTATCAGTTCAAAATGCTGCAGTATTTCCTTTTCGGAAACCGTAAATTGGTGAAGACCCAGGTCGGCACGCGCGGAATGCTCATTTCCACATTCGACGTGTTAAAGAAGGAGGCTATGAGAGATGCTGAACTGTACAAGACAGTGAATTCCGTACAACTTTGTAATCAGGCAGAAGAGAACATTGATCCGACTCTTGCCAATCGCTACAATCAGGCTGAAGACATCATTAAAAATGAAACTCTCCATTATGTCCATGGCATGGCATTGTTGAAAGTCATTCATTTTCTTGCAGGTGCCGAGGTTATCAACACTACAGTTGAAAATATAACAAAATCCTTCATCAGCGACGTTGACGATTATTATGACGTGCTTGCCGATGTAAAGAAAGCTTTGAACATTCTTGTCGACAATCGCGTGTTGATCTTTTCTTCAGGACAGTACCGCATCACAAGTGAGACGGAACTGCGCATACTGGACAAAAAGAAAAAAATCGAAGAGGAAATTCCTTCATATAAAATTAACGCGACAGCATCCAAAGAATTGCAAAGGATGCAATTCGTTAAATCAATGCAGAATACGGACGTCGGCGGACTTAAAGCTGAATTCTATGTCGGCATTCGAGACGGAGAGAGTTTTGCTAATGCCGGTATGGATTCG
This sequence comes from Bacteroidales bacterium, assembly GCA_041667245.1. Taxonomy (GTDB): domain Bacteria; phylum Bacteroidota; class Bacteroidia; order Bacteroidales; family UBA932; genus Cryptobacteroides. The sequence goes on from JBAYFJ010000032.1 coordinate 5,031, forward strand.
ATGAAGATTCTTCTTTCAGGTTTGTTTCAAGTCTCGCCATCTTTTAACGAGTATGTGGAGTCCATAAAAGAAAGCACTCAGACAAGTAAAGGAGAAATGAACATCATACCGGTGTCAGAGTATAATGACCGTATTTTTAGTCTTGAAAGAGATCTTATTAGCATTGAGTATATTGAAAATGACACGGCGTACACTCCGGAAGAGAAAAAAGTGATAGCGAATCTTACAGACACAAAAGAAGACAAACACAATAATCTTGTCGAACTGATACGAAAAGCATATACGGAAGGACAGTTGGTTTACTGTTACAACACCTACAATTTGTCTCCCGAGAAAGTCTCAGTGCAGATTAATGAGCTTCAAAACAAGATGTACGACAACATCTTTACTCGCAGGCTGTCAGGATCGCTTACTGACGACCTTGCAAGAAAGGTTATCACTATGCGTGACAACCAACTGACAAATCTCTTTGGTAGCAGTCCGGATTTTACTTTCTTCGATTCCACAGGCAAATTCATCGGTGGCAATTTAAGCGTGGTTACTGAGATTACTGATTTGTCAAAGTCCTACATCACCGGGGCTGATTTGGAGAAACGTTTGCAGGCTCCTCCTACAGGCTTTACATTCGGTACGATAGTGGCCGCTGTAGCAGCGCTGTTTCGGGGCAACAAAATGATCATTAAATTTAATGGTAGCGAATATCATTCTTACAAAGAAAGTGGTGCTGAAGATGTCTTTTCATCTACCAAGAACTTCAGCAAGTCATCGTTCAAGTCAGTTACGGAAGTCCTGACTTACAATGAACATCAGGAAATCGCTGACACGCTGAAAGAAGACTGCCATTACAATCAATGGACTAACGGTAAGATTAGTTATCAGATGAACGATTTTGAGCTTGTGGATGCAATCCGCACCCTTTCTATGAGAGTCCGTGATTCAGTGAGCAACATAATAATGGGCGACAATGAGAAAGAGCGTCTTTTTCAGGATTCGGTCAAGGCCTACAAGAACTTAGCTGATTATGTGGGGACTGTTACGGACATAAACTACATCAATACTGCCAAAAGGTTTCTTAATGAAATCAACAACAAAGCATTTGTCTCTGATGTCGGTAATGTGGATAAGGACATCAACTTCATTAATAATAATTTTTCCGCCATTAAAAATCAGCAGAGATATTTCCTTGACGTTGAGAAGGAACTGACATTGTCAAACATAGACACTTCCGCATTCCGTCCGATGAAAGACGATTTTGACGCTAAGTGTAGAGAGAACCTTGTGAGCAACTTTACGATAATGAAAGGTGTAACCCAAAAATTGAGCGACTACTATCACGACTTAATGAAGCGAGCCTCAGACGACATAAAGAAGCATTATCTTAAAATTATTGACCGCTTGGAAGATTTCTTACTAGAACTTGAACATTACGACCGAGAGTGGAACGAAGAACTATTCAGAAAAGCGAAGGATTTGGAGCAGCAATGCAAGAAAATGATAAATATCAAGGTGGAACTTGGCAATTATGCTGTTGATGACAAATCATCAGGCCTGGCTTTGCACGACATTGTGAACAATATTAAACTTTCAAGTAGCCACTTTACGGAGATAGACGTTTGGGAATCGCTTATTCGGAAGTCAAAGCCCAATCCGGCGGTGAGCGGACCTGTCCCGACAGCCCCGAATCCGCTTACGAGTTCCACCACTGAACCGCAAGTGGTAAAGATGCGTGACAAAATGCCGCACGGACAAAAGAAGGCCGGCGACTATCGTGATTGGCTGAAAAGTCAGTTAGCCTTGACGAATAGTTTGAAAGAAGATGACATTATTAACTTTGATGAATGATTAAGAAGATGGAAGGGAAGAAAACACAAGACATTCAAGACTATCTGTATGCGATTTTGTCCAAGAAAGAATCTGACGACTTAGAGTTCAAAAGTGCTGCGGGCGGTTTCCCGGGTAGTTTCTGGGACACGTATTCCGCATTCGCAAACACAGACGGAGGTACGATTATCTTAGGAGTTTCCGAGAAAAAAAACGGCATGAGCTTGGACAATCTTACAGATGAGCTGATAGAAAAATACCAAAAAGACTTTTGGAGTAACGTTAACAATCGCTCAACAATAAGCTGCAATCTTCTTGCAAGCAATGACGTAATCGTGGGAGACTACGATGGCAGCAAAATGCTATTGTTTTACATTCCGAGAGCAACTGCGGAACAACGTCCGGTGTATAGGACTACCCAACCTTACAACGGAACATTCAAGCGTAATTTCGAAGGAGACTACAAATGCACTCAAAAAGAGGTCCAGCGTATGTTCGCTGATGCCGCTTACTCTTCAATGCCTGAAGATAGCAGAATCCTAAAGAATTATTCATTGGACGATTTGGACAAAGAGTCATTGGATCAATATCGTCAGTTATTCCGGACTGCCAAGCCTGACCATCCCTGGCTGGCGCTGAATAATGTGGACCTCCTGAAAAAATTAGGGGGATACAGAACTGATCGGCAGACTAAAGAAGAAGGTTTCACATTGGCAGCCCTTCTTATGTTTGGAAAATATGAATCGATAACTGATGTAGGCTGCGCTCCTGATTTCTTCCCTGACTATAGAGAGAGGCTCACAGACGACCCCGATGTCAGATGGACAAACCGTATATGTCCCGATGGGACTTGGGAAGTTAACCTTTTTCAATTTTACAGAAAAGTGCTGCCGCGTCTGCAGGCAGTTCTGCAGAACCCATTTCAGCTGAAAGACAACATACGCAGAGACGACACGTCCGCTCGCGTTAGCGTAAGGGAAGCGCTTGTCAATCTTTGTATTCATGCCGACTATTCAGAGAACGCTTCGCTTGTTGTCCTCCACGAAAAGAATCGGTTTGTCTTTTCAAATCCGGGGACACTGCTAATCTCAAAGGAGCAATTTTTCCGCGGAGGTGAGAGTATTTGCCGAAACAAGTCACTTCAAAAAATGTTTATGATGCTTGGCTCAGCTGAGAAAGCAGAAAGCGGAATCGACAAGATAATGAGCGGATGGAAAGAGGCGAACTGGCGCTCACCGGTAATAGACGAAAGTGTTCGGCCTGACAAAATTGTCCTTACTATGCCGATGGAATCATTGATTGACGATGTGGTCAAGGGGAAACTTATTTCTCAATTCGGGAATAACATTATGACTATTTCTCACGACAAACTAATGACTTTAGCCTTGGCTAGTACAGAAGGATTCGTTACCAATGAAAGATTGCGATTTGCGCTGCGTATGCACAAACAAGACATCACTGATATGCTGAAAGTTATGTGTCTGAACAATTTGTTGGTTTCTTCCGGTCACGGACGCGGCACAAAATATCGGCTTCCCGAAAGTAAGGAAAGAAGCTCGGATGCTAATATGGCAAGCTCGGATGCTAATATGGCAAGCTCGGATGCTAATATGGCAAGCTCGGATGCTAATATGGCAAGCTGCTGCAAAAAGAGAATGTCTCGTGAGGAACTCGATAGTGTTATTGTTAAGAAATGTGTTGACTGGATGTCGTTGGACAGTTTGGCGGAGGCCATAAACCGCAATGTTAAATATCTCAGAGGTTCCATTCTTCCACAGATGATAGCTGAAGAGAAAATTGAAATGCTTTATCCCGGAACTCCTACGCATCCCAATCAGAAATATAAGACTAAAAAATAGTCAATATGAAATTACTGAATCACGTGCAGCTGATACGCGTCAAAATTGAACAATCGCTCGACAACCGATTCTCTCGTATGGGATTCAAGGCTGGCGAAGAGTTGGATTCGGGCATCGACAATGCTCAAATCAGTGAACGTCGAAATTACGTTCGGAACATTATCGCTATTCACGAGAAGTCCTTGAACAATTACGTTGAGGCTCGCAAGGAGGCTCTGAATGAATGTGTGTTCACACTTTACAACAGGCTTGCGGCAATCAAGGTGATGGAGGCCCGAGAGATTTTTCCGGAGGTGATCCGCACACGAGCGGAGAACGGAAATTTGTCTTTTGCCCACAACGCTTGGCTGGAAAATCATCCGGAGGAAAGGGATGCAGAACGTATGGGACTGAAGCATTTCCTGCTTGAGAAATTTGAGGAACTCGGGGAGACCATTCCGCTCTATCGCAGCGACTACCCATACTCCTTGATGCCCACTGCCGATGACCTCCACGAGATTCTTTCTGATTTCAATGCCATTGAGGAAGACCCGGATGTGGGCGGAGATATATGGTTGGGTGATGACATTCTCGGCTGGCAGTATGAAAACTTCAACACGGCGGAGAAGTTGGCACTAAAGGCGAGTGGCGACAAAACGGAGTACGACAAGGTGTCGCTCCAAAGTCAGGTGTACACGCCCCGCTGGGTGGTAAAATTCTTGGTGGACAACAGTCTGGGCAAACTCTACTTGGAGATGTTCCCCGACAGTGACATAGTGAAACTTTGCGATGAAAAAGGCAATCTGAAATACCTGATCGCCAATGCCCCTGAAAAGAGTGTGCGCGACCCGAAACCGTTGGAGGAGCTGAAACTCATCGACCCGGCCTGCGGTAGCGGCAATTTCCTGATCTATGCTTTTACCTTGTTCTATGACCTCTATCTCAATCAGATAGATCAGTACGGCGCCGAATATGCACGCAGAGACATCCCGCGTCTAATCGTAGAGAACAATCTTTATGGTGTCGATCTTGATGAAAGGGCAGTGCAACTCACTCAAATAGCTATGATGATCAAGGCGCGGGAATTGGGAGGGCGTCGTGCTGACAAGCCGAGTAAGATAAATGTGGTGTCGTCTCATTTCAGCCTGCCGGACTACAAAGATGTGGAGATGGCTTTCTTGATGGATTCTAACTGGGACATCAGGCAGCGCGAAGTCATTGAGTCAATATGGAATGACCTGAGGAATGCTCATAAGTTCGGCTCTTTGGTAAGGGTGGAAGAAAAGCTTAAAGAGATGGTGCCTGCATCGGATCCGTCAGATCTGTTCAGAGAGGAACACGCTGAAGGAGACAAGGAATTCCTTGATGATGTGATGAATAAGCTTTACCGGCAGGTCCGGCAGGCCGTGGCGACTGAGTCTTCCGATTATTCGAAGTTACAGGTTAACAATGCTCTGTCTTTCTTGCAGATTATCAGTAACAAGTATGATGTGGCGGTGGCGAACCCGCCCTATACGGACAGCTCCAACTTCGGCAATGAACTGAAAGAGTTTGTGGACGAGAACTACAGTAAGCCTTACAAGGTGAACATCAATCTTTATGCGACGTTCATCAAGCGGTGCTGCGAGTTGACGGGGTGTGATGGAAAGATTGCTATGATTCATCCAATGACATTCATGTATATCAAGACATTTGAGGATACACGCAAATTTATATTGGATAACACGCACATCAATTTGTTTGTTGAGTACGGGCTGAGCAATTTGTTCGGGTCAATTATGGTTGACCCTGCCTTTTATGTACTTGACAAAACAAAAAGCATATCTAAATCTGTTTTTATTTCATTGGACCAATACACACGTACGCCACAAGAGAAGTTCAAGAAGAATTATTGCCTCACCGCATTAAAGAATATTGTGGCAGGAGACAAAGACAAACATGTTTATCGACTCCCGCAAGCCAAATTGAAAGAAATCAAGTCATGGCCTTTCATTTATTGGATTTCGGATGAATTTAGAGAGAAATTCAAAGGGCAAGTATTGGAACAAGTTGTTGGGACAAAGAAAGGAATGGATACATGCAATAACGAAAGATTTCTCCGTTTTTGGTGGGAGATAAATAAATCGTGCATCTCCGTCGATTATAAACATGATGGCAAAAAATGGGTAAGTTATGCCAAAGGTGGACCTTTTAATAAATGGTATGGAAATTTTTGGCTAACTGTAAACTGGATTAATGATGGTTATGACCTTAAACATTTTACAGACGACAAAGGAAAAACTTTACCAAATATCAGAAATGAAGAATTCTATTTTCATGAAGGTATAACTTATTCAGCAGCAGGTACTAAGGGAACGACATTTAGATATATGCCTAAAAACATGATAATAGATTCAGGTGGTCCAGGCATATATTTGTCGAAATTTAATGATATTTATTATATACTTGCTTTATTGAATTCAATTTTGGCAAAATATATATTTGATTGTTTGAATCCAACAGTAAACACGACACATGGAGATATAAGAAGAATTCCATTCATTATGCCTAATTCCAACTTTGAAGTGACATTATGTAATGCTGCAAAACAATGCGTTTCAATTAAAAGAAAAACAAATACCTATAGTATAATAGAGATTAATTATGCACAATCACCAATTACATCAACTAAAGAAATAAATGATTCTTTGCAGATTTATTATAATAAAGAAAATGCTTTATTAACTCAAATTCTTCTAAATGAAGCAATTGATAATAAAATAATATTCGATGTCTATGCCCTCACACCGCACGACCGCCAAATGGTTCTCGACAAGGAAGGCATTCCCGTCGGTGACCTCTCCGTCAGCCAGTCAGCCAAGGAATCCTATCAGCAATGGTTGGAAGGCAACACCGAGTTTCCTGCCAGCGAAGAGCTCAAGACACATATAGAAAACTTGGAAGTGAACGACGACCAGCCACAAGTCACCGACTTCGACACCCTCTATCAGAGCAACAACGGATGGGAGGAGTTTTGCAAAAAGCACAAGATGAACCCAATAGAAGTGTGGTACCAATTCAAGAATGCGGGCATACTACCCCCACAGCGCACCCACGACTTGGCCTTTGAACTGATAACCGACGTGATCCGCACCGTACTTGCAAAAGACGATGACGGCGTGATACCCTTGTCTGTGCGCATCGGCGAAGACACCCTAAGCGCCCGCATCGAACAAGAACTGAACGATCGCAGCTACAGTGCCGGACAAATATCACAACTCATCACCCTGTTGGGCGGCAACCTCGACACCTATCTGCGCGACCACTTCTTCCAGGAGTTGAGCGACTACCTCAACCTCTTCATGTATCTGCCCAAGACCCCATTCATCTGGCACCTCACCACAGGCAGCCACCACGCCTTAGATGTGTTCGTCAGCATCTACAAATGGAACCGCAACACCCTCACCCGCATCAAGAGCGTGTACGCCGCCAACCGTGACAGTCAGCTCCGCGACCGCCTCATGGTCTTGGAAGGTGGCGATGCGCAGCAGCAGATGGAAGCCGGAGAAGTGCGTGCCCGGATTGCGGAAATTACGGGATTCGTTGAGAGGATTGACGACCTGCTTGCCAGCGGCTACGACCCCAAACTTGATGACGGAGTGGGTAAAAACATCGCCCCATTGCAGCAGCGAGGCCTTCTCAGTTACGAAGTGCTCAACCCCGGCCAATTGAAGAAGTACTTGAAAGCGGATTGGTAGAAATGATTAATAGAGGAACACAAGGATTATGATAGACAAATGGTTTAATCAGGAAGTCAGTTCGATGTTGGCGGAGCATCAGCGCATTGTTATCACTGACAAACGGGGAGAAGGCAACTTCATGCTGAACTACCTTCCTTCCGAATTGACGATACTTTCCGCCGTTGACCCATTGGAGGAACTGCAAGCCCGTTACAGAGCTGAAAAAGACTTCAGCGACAAACCCGTAGTGTTCCACACTACTATGGGCAAAGATGGTATGAAATATTTTCTGGAATATGCGGAGACCGGCGGACTGATTGATCTTGACAATCTTGAGACTTACATCAGGAACAAGATCTGGGACCATCTGGGCAAGAATGTGAATCTCAGCAGACAAGAACTGATGCTCGCCGCTAAAGTCTGCCGGGGGAAAGACGAAAAATGGTGGATAAAGGTTGTCGACGGACTCGAGAGCCCTTTTGACTTGAACGCTTGTCTTATAGATTTCCTTTCTTCTCCGGACGATGCAAAGAGGGATATGGACAAGGACATTTGGAACGTGTTCCAATTCAAAGTTTACGAGTTGCTCAATATGACACCGACAGAGCAGCCGGCCTCGACATTGGCATCAGAAGTGATGAATGCGATATTCGACGGATTGATTGATGGCGACGTGAACGGGACCCTTATTAACGTCTACGATCAAATGACAGACAGTCAAAATCTAAGACCTGTATTCGAAAATTATCTAAGTCGTTATGTAATTCCAAAGGACAAATCTCCGTTTGAAGTGCATCCTGACCATCCTTTTAGATTCTACGATGAAGAAGTGACAAGGATGCTGAGCAAATCTCTAGAAAATCACAAGGCAATTGACACATTTGAGAATTACATTAACAACCGTCTTCAAAGAAAAGTTGCCGTGACCTACAAATCTTCCTGGCTGAAAGACCTGCGCACCATATTGACTTTCTCTACAAAAGGACTGAATGAAGTCGACACGTTAGAGAAATTCGCCTGTTACTATCGGGATAGTTTTACTGAAATGGACCTTGCTATGCGTAAGGTTTATGTAGCATGGCTCAATGAGAGAAAGACGTTGCAACCGATTCAGTACCTGTATGACCAGTATGAAAAAGAGCTGCTTGACAAGTGGTTCTCATTCTCCGGTCAGTATGTCTCCAATCAGCATGATTATCTAATCAAGGCATTGTCGGCACAGGGACGCATCGCGGTGATTGTCGGGGATGGACTGCGTCTTAGCATAGCGAAAGCTGTGGCGGACAATTATCCTGACAAATCTTTGATAATAAAAACGAACACCTTGTTCTCCTCCTTGCCCTCTGTCACAGATAATGGAATGAGCGCGCTTTATGGTTGCGAAGGCGTCACCGCTAATGCGCAAGAGAGAACGGATTGTTTGCGGAAAGCAATTCCTGAGGTCGCGGTCATCAACTCAGACGATCTCAACGACAGCGTCACAGCTGAAAAGCTTGTTTTAAAGTTCGGGGACATTGACCAGATAGGAGAAAAGAAACAATTGTCCGGTTTGAAAGACATTGATCATTATGAGGTTTTACTGATTGAGAAAATTCGGCAATTATTAAGAATGGGGTATGATAAGGTGATCCTAACCACCGATCACGGATTTGTTTTGACAGGTCTTCTTGACGATGCCGACAAGGTGCCTGTTCCAGACCAGCCTATTATGAAAGTGGAAGAACGCTATATCCTTTCCGAGACGCAGTCAACGGACAAGTTGCTTGTTGAAAGAAAAAGTGACTATAATGGCAGCCATTATCAGTATTATGCCAAAACAGATCACCCTTTCAGAACAACAGGCAGCTATGGCTATTCTCATGGTGGCTTCACGCCGCAGGAATGTGTCATACCGGCTTATGATTTTTCTCCTGTAAATGGAACTGAATCATTGAAGATAATCATTGTCAACAAAAAAGAATTGTCGGATGTGGCCGGTAGCTCTTTTAACGTTAGAATAAAAGCCGAAAATGATTTGTCTTCAAGCGTGTTTAAATCTGAAAGAAAGGTCAAAGTTCTTATTTTTGCGGGGACAAAGCAGGTGGCCTGTACGGCGATTCTAAAATTAGAAGCAGGGCATGTCATTGATGATATTGAATTCGATCTTGAAGGAGATGGCAAAGTCGTAGTCATTGATGCGGACAGTAAAGCGCAGCTTGACAGTGCGGCAATTAAGAAATCTTCAGCCAGGGATTTTGGGGAATTACTATAATTGGAAGTAGCTATGATAGAATTAGACAAGAAGTTACTAGACCTTTTCAAGGGTTATGTGGTAAGAAAGGATGTAGTGCGTAATGTCAAAGGTGGCGCAAATGTCCCGGTCTTCGTTTTGGAGTACCTTTTGGCGAATTCTTGCAGTACTGACAACGAAGACAAGATACAGGAAGGAATTGATAATGTGAAGCGTGTGCTCCGCGAACATTATGTCAATCCTGATGAGTCCAATTTGGTTCAGGCGAAGATTCGTGAGCAAGGCAGTTACAAGGTGATTGACAAAATCTCCGTGAGATTGGATCCGTCCAAAGACAAGTATTGGGCGGAATTGTCGAATCTGAACATTCGTGACGCCAACATATCGGAAGAATTGCTTGAGCAGCACGAGAAGATAATGATGGGCGGAATATGGGCCATCATTGATGTGGATTATGACACGACTCAAGTTATCGGAAGCAAGATATTTCCGTTTGTCATATCTAAGGTCCGCCCTATTCAGTTGTCGAATTTTGACGATAGAAAGATTCTCGCCGCCCGCAAGGAATTCAGCAATGAGGATTGGTTGAATGTCTTATTGAGAAGCGGTGGCTATGAACCGGAATCGGAGGGAATGACACATCGTATGAAGATGTTGCTGCTTAGCCGGTTTATTCCTTTAGTTGAGGCTAATTTCAACATGGCGGAATTAGGCCCGCGCAGTTCCGGGAAGTCTTTTGTGTTCAAAGAACTTTCGCCTTATTCTATGTTGGTCAGCGGGGGACAGGGGACTGCCGCGTCTTTGTTTGTGAACAATTCTTCCGGACAAATCGGAGCTGTGGGGCAGTGGGATGCCGTGTGCTTTGACGAGTCCACTGACGAACTCTTTAAGGATAAGGAAGTTGTGCCGCTGATGAAGGACTATATGGAATCCGGTTCTTTCTCTAGGGCCGGAAAGACAGGGGAGAAGTCGGCGAATGCTTCCGTCATACTGAACGGGAACATCAACCAACCTGTTGAAACCGTATTGCAGACAAGCCATCTGTTCAGCCCGTTTTCTGATAAGATAAACAGCGACACTGCTTTTTTGGATCGTATCGGTTTCTTTTTGCCCGGGTGGGAGATAATGAAGTTCGCTCCAAGTAATTTCACAAACCATTTTGGCTTCAGTACAGACTATTTCAGCGAGTTTCTGCACGCGCAGCGTAAATGTAGCTATGTGGATGTTATTGACAAGTGGTTTACTTTGGGCGGTCAGATGCGTCAGCGTGACACTAAGCCTGTTCGTAAGACGGTGTCCGGACTTATCAAATTGTTGCATCCGGACGGCGTGTTCACAAAAGAAGACGTGAAAATGTACTTAGAATGGGCGATAGAGATGCGGCGCCGTGTGAAGGAGCAGTTGAAACGGATCGGAGGTATGGAGTTCTGGGAGACGAATTTCTCTTATATCGACAAAGACACTCAGGAGGAGACGTTTGTGTCTGTTCCTGAGGAGCGTGGCACCAATCTGATTGAAGACTCTCCTCTGCCGCCCGGAACTTGCTACACTTCGACAAGTGATGGCGACAAGGTGTCATTGGTAAAGATAGAAGTTGTCACAATGCCGGGCAATGGGAAACTGACTGTAAGCGGCACTTCTTCTGCAGGAGTCAAGGAGGACGTCCGCAACACCTACAATTACATTCGTGCCAATGAAAAGTCTATCCTTTCACTGAGTCATTCTCTTATGCGTCTTGATGTGAATGTCCAGGTTACGGCGTTGCTTGGCACCACTCAGATCAGCGGAATCGGATCTGCAGTGTTTTGTTCCATTGTTTCTTCGATCTTCGGTCGTAATTTGAAATCAGCACTTGGAGTCATAGGCAACATTTCCATTGGGGGCGCTATAGAGCGTGCCGGTAACTTTTCAGATCGGGTGTCTCTTCTGTCTGAAAACGGAGCCAAAATAATACTTGTGCCAATGGATAATCTTCAGGAAGTGGCTTCACTGCCGGCGACTATCCTTGGTAAAACGGATGTCCCATTCTATAGCAATGCGCAGACTCTGATTCAAAAGATGATATAACCGGACGGTAAGGAGCAGCTTTACCCGCCCCGTTGGCTGAACGAATGGCGGGGTTGGCTGAAAAATGTTGGAGGATTAGAGGCGGATTCGTAGTTTCGGCGTCAAAATAACAACATTATGAGACGCTTATTATTTATAGCTTTGACAGTTTGCGCAATCAGCGCATTGTCATATTCCTGTACAAGTGACGACGATTCCGAGGTAATTGACGACTCTCAGACTCCGACGGAACCCGCGAATCCGGGAGGGGACGGCGGCACGACCGGAGGCGGCAGCTCTTCCACTGACGAGACCATTGACTTGGATCTCAATGATTTTGACATCGCATTGGATCAGACATCCCTTTCGGAAACCGAAGTGATTCCGACCGATGAGGCAGCCGAGGATTATGACGATTACATCGAACATTCTGATTTCACCTCAGAGATTGCAATCGTCTATTCAGGCGCAAGCGCCACAGTCACGGGAGAGGTGAAAGGAGTTGAGGTCACCGTCAGCGGAGGCGACGTCGCAGTCAATTCCGAGACCAAAGCCGTCAAATACTCGCTTTCCGGCTCTGCGACCGAAGGATCGTTCAAAATTTACTCCTCAAAGAAATTCTGCCTTGCGCTCAACGGAGTCTCGCTGAAGAATTCCGACGGGGCGGCAATCAACATACAGTCAAGCAAAAGTGCGTTTGTCGTGCTCGGCGCCGGCAGCGAGAACACTTTGACTGACGGCACTTCTTACAACACTCCTGATGGTGAGGACGAAAAGGCGACGCTGTTCAGCGAGGGTCAGATCCTGTTCAGCGGTTCGGGAACATTGAATGTCAATGGCAACAAGGTAAGCACTCGGTGAAGCACGTATTGCCTGATTGAAGGTAAGCACTCGGTGAAGCACGTATTGCCTGATTGAAGGATTTGATTACAGTGTCGTTTATCTGCAATTAGACCAGATAATTGCAGATAAGTTCC
>JBAYFJ010000033.1:0-16877 GCA_041667245.1 Bacteroidales bacterium
CTCAAGACCGTGATCGGCCAGCAGGATCAGGACAAGGCGGCGATTGAGGCGAATGCGAAAGCAAATCCTCTATTCGCAGTGCTCCAGCCTTCAAATCTTAAAGGCAACGCCTGCATCGGATTCGCAAACGCAACCGACACCGCATTGGTGAACAGATACCTCGCGATGCCTCAGATCAAAGGATTGTTCCCTCCTGATTTCCATGCTATGTGGACAGTGAAACCGTCTGAATATTTCCAGGGCAACAGCAACATATTCGAACTGGTGGCAATCAAATCCACCTCCCGTGACGGCAAGGCTCCTCTTGACGGAGGCGCTGTCACCGATGCTCGCGTAGAGTACGGCAATGCCAACGGAGGAGAGCCGAGCGTTTCAATGTCAATGAACGCAGAGGGCGCCAACACTTGGGCTCGTATGACCAAGGACAACATCGGCAGACAGATTGCTATCGTACTCGACGGTATGGTCTATTCTTACCCTACTGTCAACACCGAAATCACGGGAGGAAGCTCACAGATCACCGGCAATTTCGACGTGGAAGAGGCTGAGGACCTTGCAAACGTCCTCAAATCAGGTAAATTGCCTGCCCCTGCGACTATTATCCAAGAGCAGGTGGTAGGTCCTTCTTTGGGATCTGAATCAATCAGAGCCGGCTTCATCTCATTCATCATAGCGTTTGTTCTGGTGCTGGCCTATATGATCTTCTTCTACCAGGGAGCAGGTCTTGCGGCAGACGTGGCGCTTCTTTGCAACGTACTTCTGCTATTCGGAGCGTTAGTCTCATTCGGAGCGGTACTGACCTTGCCGGGTATAGCCGGACTCGTGCTTACCCTAGGTATGGCGGTCGATGCGAACGTCATCATATATGAACGAATAAAGGAGGAGCTTGCCGCCGGAAAGGGCCTGAGCAAAGCCGTGGCAGATGGCTACAGCAACGCTTACTCGGCCATCATAGACGGTCAGGTGACCACAATCCTTACAGGTGTCGTGTTGTTCTTCTTCGGTTCCGGCCCTGTACAGGGATTCGCAACGACGTTGATCATCGGTATCATCACCTCTATCTTCACATCCATCTTCATCACCAGAATTCTCTTCGATGACAGACTTGTCAAAGGCAAGAACATCACCTTCGAGAACAATCTGACGAGGAACTTCCTGAAGAACACTCACGTAGACTTCCTTGCCAAACGCAAGTACTCTTACCTGATCTCAGGAATCGTGATTCTAATCGCGATAGTGTCCATCTGCACCAAGGGCTTCACTTACGGTGTCGATTTCACCGGAGGCCGCACTTATGTGGTCAGATTCGACCAACCTGTCCTCACCGAAACTGTCAGGGCCGCTGCAATGCAGGAGTTCGACGGTGCTGTCGAGGTTAAGCAGTTCGGAGGTGAAAGCCAGATGAAAATCACCACAACGTACAAGGTTAAAGACGAATCCACGGCGACTGACGCCGAGGTTGAGGCTAAACTATTCAATGCGGTGAAAGGCTTCTTCAAAGAAAGCAATATCACTCTCGCTGAATTCACCTCAACGCTTGAGAACCCTAACGGTATCATCAGTTCCGACAAGGTAGGCCCTACCATCGCAAACGATATGAAACGCGACGCCCTTATCGCCGTGTTCCTCGCTCTGCTCGTAATCTTCGGCTACATAGCATTCAGATTCAAAGGCTGGACTTGGGGTTTAGGAGGCGTCGTATCACTTGCGCACACAGCGATTATCGTCATCGGATTCTTCTCACTGTTCTCAGGCTTGCTTCCGTTCAGTCTTGACATCGACCAGACGTTCATAGCGGCCATCCTGACCATCATCGGATACGCGATCAACGACAACGTGGTCATTTTCGACCGTATCCGTGAGTTCAAGACTCTGCATCCGAACGCGGACTTCCACCTTAATGTCAATCAGGCTCTGAACAGCACTTTGACACGTACCGTCAACACGTCCGCTTCCACATTGGTGACTATGCTCGCTATCGCAATCTTCGGAGGTGAGTCCATCAGAGGCCTTTCAGTGGCACTCTGTCTTGGAGTCGTAATCGGAACTTACGCATCAATTATGATCGGCACTCCTATTATGTACGATGCGACAATGCGTCACACAAAGAAACTCGCTGAGAAAGAAAAACTTACAAAAGCAAGCGCGAAAAAAGCATAAAGGCCGACTAAGTTTTAATGAATTTTTAGAGGTTCTCCTTTGGGAGGACCTCTAATTTTTTATACCTTTGTGCTATGTCATTTGTTCATCTTCACGTCCACACCCAGTACTCCATCCTTGATGGGGAATCTGCCATTTCCGATCTTTTCGCAAGAGCGAAGGAACTCGGGATGCCAGGCATCGCCATCACCGATCACGGCAATATGTACGGGGTCAAGGAATTCTTCAAAGTTGCGTCAAATTATCCTGAAGTCAAGCCTATCATAGGCTGCGAACTCTATGTCACAAGGTATGACCATCGGCTCAAAGACAAAGATCACAAAGGCTATTTCCATCTGATTCTGCTCGCAAAAAACTATCACGGGTATCAGAATCTGATGAAGATTGTCTCCACGGGCCATCTGGAAGGAATGTACTACCGGCCGAGAGTGTCGCACGAGGTGCTGGAGCAGTACCACGAGGACATCATCTGCTCTTCCGCGTGTATGGCGGGAGAAGTTCCGAGAATGATCCTCTCAGGAGACATAGAAGGGGCGGAAGAGACCATAGAATGGTACAAAAGCGTGTTCGGTGAGGATTACTACCTTGAGGTAATGCTGCACAAGACAGCGGTGCCTAATCAGTCTTTGGAAGTCTACGAGAAGCAGAAGGAGTACGACAAGGTCATCTTCGAACTTGCGGCCAAGCACGGAGTCAAGGTCATAGCCACTAATGACGCGCATTTCGTAAGAGCCGAGGACGGCCCGGTGCAGGACAGGCTTATATGCCTTACCACCAATGAGTTCGTCGATGAGCCCAACCGCTTGCGCTACACTCAGCAGGAATATATCAAAAGCGAGGAAGAGATGCTCGCCCTGTTCCCCGATCATCCTGAGGCCATAGCCAACACTATGGAGGTCTACGACAAGGTCGAGAGATATGAGATAGACAGAGGCCACGTGCTTCCCAAATTCAAGATAGACGAAGGTTTTCTTGCGGATATAGACAAATATCTGGCGCTTTACAAAGACGTTATTGACGCAGGAAGATACGACGAGAAAGGCAATGACAGAGGTGAGGAATTCACCCACTCAGTGGCTTTTCTCTGCCATTTGTGCTATGAAGGAGCGAAGACTCGTTACGAGGAAATGACGCAGGAGGTATCTGAAAGACTCGATTTTGAGCTAAAGACCATCTCGAGAATGGGATTCCCCGACTACTTTCTGATTGTGGAGGACTACATAGCAGCCGCAAGGAAGATGGGCATATCCGTCGGGCCCGGCCGTGGCTCGGCAGCCGGATCCGCCGTGGCTTTCTGCCTGGGAATCACCAATCTGGACCCTATCAAGTACGATTTGCTGTTCGAACGTTTCCTCAATCCGGAACGTATCTCTATGCCTGATATAGACGTGGACTTCGACGATGACGGAAGGTACCGCGTAATCCAGTACGTACAGGACACTTACGGGAAGGAAAGAGTCTCTCACGTCATCACATTCGGCACAATGGGGGCCAAAGGGTCCATCAAGGACGTCGCTCGAATCAGCAGGCTTCCTCTGGACGAGTCCAACCGGCTTTCCAAACTGGTGCCTGACGGCAAGACATTCATCTATCAGGGGGAACTTGAGGTCAAGGAGGGTGACAAAGTGAATGAGAGCGATGTCATCGTGGAGCACGACGGGAAGAAGTTCAAGAAGAACCCCGAGATGAAAATCACTCTGAAGAACCTGATAAAGTACTACCCGGACTTCAAAACCGAGTACGACAACGGCACTCCTCTGGTGCGGGAGGTTCTGGATTATGCCAGAAAACTTGAAGGCTGTATCCGCCAGATCGGCATCCACGCCTGCGCGATGATCATCGGCCGAGGGCCGCTTACCGAGTACATCCCGATGACACTCGGAGTGGACAAGGCCACGGGACAGGAAGTGTGGATGTCCCAGTACGAAGGCTCGTTCATAGAGGACGTGGGTATGCTCAAGATGGACTTTCTCGGTCTAAAGACCCTTTCCATCATCAAAGAATGCCTTCTGGACATCAAACAGAGCCACGGCGTTGACGTGGACATAGACAACATACCTCTGGAAGACAAGCAGACTTACGAACTGTTCAGCAAAGGGGATACGGACAGCGTGTTCCAGTTCGAGTCCTCCGGAATGAAAGAATGGCTTCAGAAACTGCATCCCGAGAAGATCGGGGACCTGATTGCGATGACGGCCCTGTACAGACCGGGGCCTATGGACTACATTCCTCAATTCGTGGCAAGGAAAAGAGGCGAGGAACCTATCACCTACGACCTCCCCGAAATGGAGGAGTACCTGAAGGAAACCTACGGAATCACAGTGTATCAAGAGCAGGTGATGCTCATTTCCCAGAAAATCGCAGGATTCTCCAAGGGCAAGGCGGACAAGCTGCGTAAGGCTATGGGAAAGAAGAAGATGAGCATTCTTCAGTCTCTTCACGAGGAATTCATCAACGGAGGCACGGCCGCGGGGCATCCGAAAGACGTTTTGGACAAAATCTGGAAGGACTGGGAGAAATTCGCTTCTTACGCATTCAACAAATCTCACGCTACCTGCTACGCTTGGGTAAGCTATCAGGAAGGCTGGCTCAAAGCTCATTACCCTGAGGAGTTCGAGGCGGCCAATCTGAGCCGTCAGCTCAGCAATATGGACGAGATCAAGAAGATTATGACCGATTGCAAGAGACATAAGATTCAGGTTCTCAATCCCGACATCAACGAGAGTGATTCCCGATTTACCGTGAACAAGCACAAACAGATACGTTTCGGTCTCGGTGGCATAAAGGGCTTCGGAGAGAACGTAGTGAAGGCCCTGCTTGACGAAAGATGCGCAAACGGGCCGTTCACGGACATATTCGATTTCGTGGAAAGAATGGGAGGAGTCGTCAACAGGAAGTCTTTCGAGTCCCTGCTGTTCTCAGGAGCGTTCGACAGTTTCGGCTACAAGAGAAGCCAGTTTATGCTGCCTTGCGCCAACGGCAATCAGGTAATTGACGAGATCACCAATTACGCCACGATGTTCAAGAATGACACTCTGGATGCCTCCGCATCGCTTTTCGGAGACGCTGAGGAACTGAAGCCATCAAGACCCTCAATTCCTGACTGGAGCGGAGAGGAAAACCAGATGGAACTCCTTCAGAAAGAAAAAGAGCTGGTCGGGATGTACCTTTCCTCCCATCCTCTTGACAAATATGAGTTCGAACTGAAGAACTTCACCAATTGCGACCTTTCCTCTATGGAGACTCTTGTTACGGAATGCGAGAAGGAGAAGAAGCCTAAAAAGGTCAACTTCGCAGGCTACATCACCGAGACCAAGAAACTGGTGTCAAAGAGCGGCAGACCGTGGTCCATCACCACTATCGAAGATTTCAGCGGAAGCTACGAGCTGAAACTCTTCGGCAAGGATTACGAAAAGTATATGAGCTATCTCCAGCCTCACACATCCATCTTCGTGGAGGCCGACATCTGTCAGCGGTACGCCCTCAAACCGGAGGAGGCCGCACAGGGAAAAACAGTGCCTTTCGGCCTGAGAATCAGGAGTATAATGCTGCTTGGCAACGTCACGGACTCAGTGCTCAAAGGCTTTACTATCGAGATAAGCACACCGATGCTCAGCAATGATTTCAGAAAGAATCTCGTGAAGGTGGTGAAAAGCAACACCGGCACAATTCCGCTGTCGATGCTGCTCTACGACCCGAAGACCAAGTACCTGATTGACTTTCTAAGCCACAAGTTTCTGGTCAACGTGAACACCAATTTCATTAACGACCTGGCAGACCTCGGCGTCAATTACAGAATCGCTCTCAAATAAGCGGATTAGAACACCAGTACGGCCTTGATCGGGAAGTGGTCGGAGATGTAGGTGAGACCGTTGTACTTCTTGTCTATGGTCTCGAACTCAGGGCAGCTGTCGAAGCCCTTGTAGTAGATGTAATCAATGATGCTTTTCTCCTTCTGCTTGCCCCAGCCGTTGAAAGATCCCTTTGAGTCAGTCTTGGCGGCAGTGTTGCGGGCGCTGGTCATCAGAGCGTCAATTGTCGCCATAGTCGGGTTCTCCGGAGATATGTTGAAGTCCCCGGTCAGAACCATCGGGAAATTCTTAGGGTTGATTTCCGCTATCTTGTTCACGATCAGCGCAAGACCATTCTTGCGAGCCTCAACTCCGACGTGATCCAGATGAGTGTTCACATAGTAGAACTTCTCACCTGAGGATTTATCCTTCATCAGAGCCCAGGTGGCCGTGCGTACGCAAGCCGCGTCCCAACCCTTGGAAGGAACGTCAGGAGTGTCGGAAAGCCAGAATGTACCCCATTTAATCAATGAAATCTCGGACGACTTATAAAAAATGGACATCTGTTCTCCTTTTTTCTTTCCGTCCTCTCTTCCCACGCCCACGTTCTTGTAGCCGGGACAATACTCCTCAAGGTACTTCACCTGATAGTCGTAAGCCTCCTGAAGGCCGAAAATGTCAGGTTGCTGGTCCACAATCATCATAGCCGAAGCCGGATAACGGTACTGCCACGAATTGGTTCCGTCCTTAGCCTCACCCATACGTATGTTGTAGGAAATGACGGTCAATGTGGCCAACTTGTTTTCTTTGCGGGCGAATCCCGGTGTGAGGACAAATAAAAATAATAGAAGCGCAACTGTCTTTCTCATAAGTAATTAATATTTATTTTCGTTATCGTTTATTTCATCTTTATCTATAGGTTTCCTGTCCATCCGGCTCCATGCGTAAGCTATGTAAGCAGCCACGAACGGAATCAGAAGCGACACCCAAAACATAGCCTTAAGAGTGAACTCGCTTGAAGAGCTGTTGGCTATAGTCAGTGAACTCTGCAAATCGGCAGATGAGGGATAATATGCCGTTCCGTTGAAACCGGCAACGAAGAACAAGGCAAGCACCGCGAGAACAGTGCCTATGCCCGCGGGCCAGATGCCTTTACGTGACTTGGAGAACACACCTAAATACAGCCCCAAAACAAGCAGCACAGCTCCCACGACAAACATCACTGCCACTGCAGGCATCTGTAGGAAGTTGTGGAGGTACTTGCTCTTCTCAAGTAAGACAGTTCCGTCCTGAGTCACCGCATAACCGTTCATAGTGAACATAACCACAAGCCAAGCAACAAGGCTGACAAGGAACAGACCGCTGAACACCAGTAGGTTACGCCTCAGCTTCTTGTCCAGATCCTCGTCATTGACATTATTCATAACATACAGACATCCCAGCGCCGAATCAAGGAACATAACCACCAGACCGAGAATTACCGCCGGGGATATGATGGCCTCAAGTCCGTGCCATGCGCTGCCCCACGAACTGACTGCGCCCAGTCCTATAATAGCACCCTTGTCCACGATGAAGTCCGACCCCGTAAAGAACGTTCCGACAGCGGTGCCGACCACAAGCGGAGCGAGAACTCCGTTAAGAAAAAGGAATATCCTGAAGGCCTGAGAGCCTAACAGATTGCCTTTCTTGTTCTGAAATTCGTAAGACACGGCCTGAAAAACAAAAGTAATGAGCAGCAGAATCCAAACCCAGTAGGCCCCTCCGAAACTTGTGCTGTAGAACAGCGGAAACGAGGCAAAAAACGCTCCTCCGAATGTGACCAGCGTGGTGAAAGTCAATTCCCATTTGCGTCCCGTGGAATTGACGATCATCCTTTTCTGATCAAGCGAAAGCCCTTTGAAAAGCAATTGTGCGTTACCTCCCTGAACAAACATCAGGAACACGAGCAAGGCTCCCAAAAGAGAAATAAGGAACCACCAGTATTGTTGTAAAAAAGCGTAAGTCATAATAAATTCCTCCCTCTATTTTTCAGTATTATCAGATTGAATCTCAACTTCTTGGATTTCAGGACCTTTCCTTATGGCATTGAGCATTATCTTGATCTCGATCACAAGGAACAGGGCGAACACGGCGAGGAAGATGAAGAATGTCGTCTTCACGGCTCCCACGCTTAGACTTGACACGGCCGCATTGACAGGCAGAAGATCCTGAATCGCCCACGGCTGTCTCCCTACTTCGGAAACAATCCATCCTGCCTGACCGCAAAGATAGACCAGAGGAATGGATATGATAGCAAGCCGGAGAAGCCATTTGAGATTGTGCACCTTGTCTTTGTAGAGGAAGAACTGAACGAGAATCAGAACAAGCATAACAAAGCATCCGAAGTAAATCATCGCTCTGAAAGACCAGTAGACAAGCGGCACGTTCGGCACCACGTCCGAAGGATCGGACAGATGGCCGTATCCCATATATTTAGCATTATCCTTGAGAATCTGACGGCTCAGGGATGCCTTCAGGGAAGAAGTGTCCTCCTGCGCCCTGTAAATCTTCAAAGCGGACAAAGCCCTCTTACCCCTCCACATCTTCACGTCCACAGGAGCCACTTCCTGACCGTTGTTGTCAGTGTAGCCCATTATGATGTCATTGATACCCGGAACAAAACCGTTGACATCGTGAGTGGCCAGAATGGAAAGCATTCCAGGGACCTTGACTCCTGGCACGATGGAGAACGGGACCTTTGTGCCACCATCCTCAAGCCCCTCGGCCACAGCGAGTTTCATAGGCTGGTACTTGGCCACGTGCACACCTGAGCTGTCTCCCGCGAGCATAACTGCCACGCCTCCGACGATTCCCACCAGCGCCCCCACGGCCATACTCGATTTGGCAAAACGGAGGTCACGTTTTTTGAGCATATACCATGCGCTGACGCCTATGACGAACACGCCTCCGGTCATCCATCCGCTGAACACTGAATGGAAGAACTTGCTCACCGCCACCGGATTGCCTGCCACTGTCCAGAAAGAGACCATTTCGTTTCGCACGGTGTCAGGATTGAACTGAGTCCCCACAGGATTCTGCATCCAGCCGTTGGCCACAAGTATCCAATAAGCGGAAATGGCCGCTCCGATGGCCGTGAGCCATGTGGACGCAAGATGAAACTTCTTGCCGACTTTGTTCCATCCGAAGAACATTACCGCGAAGAATGTCGCCTCCATAAAGAAAGCCAATATCCCCTCTATCGCCAGCGGAGCTCCGAAAATATCCCCCACAAGCCAAGAATAATTGCTCCAGTTGGTTCCGAACTCAAACTCAAGAATAAGCCCCGTTGCGATGCCAACCGCGAAATTGATGGCAAAAAGCTTCATCCAGAATTTCGTCACTTCCTTCCAGTACTCATCCCCTTTTCGGAAGTAAATGGTTTCCATAATCGACACCACGAGGCCCAGGCCCAATGTCAAAGGCACGAAGAGCCAGTGATAACCGGCGGTCACGGCGAATTGCAGCCTTGACCAATCAATCAAAGAGACATCCATATCTATTCGTCATTTAGAGTTATTATATTCTGCGGCTGAGTTGTGAGAGCCTTTCCCACAATCTCACTTTTCTGTTCATCTGACTTTCCGGCCATTGCCGGTTTGAAGAAGAAAAGACGGAGCACAGCGAACAAAATGAACACTTTCAGCAATATAACCACCCACAAAGTCTTGCCCCAGGTCATATTACTGAAACCGTCCGCATAGAAACGCCACACGGCACCAAGCGCTTGCGCTACTTTTCCCATCACGTGTCCCGAATTGATATTATAGCCAAATTTAGGAAATTTTATTATTAACTTTGCACATAAAACACAATAATCTTATGCCAAAGGAAAATTTCGGCCAATTAGGCAAGCAGGAAGCGATCCAAAGACTCTTTGAAGGCACCGGATTCACCCGCGAGGAGACCTGCTCCTTCGGAAGCAACAACGGCAGCGTAATACGAGAAGCTTCCGCGCTTCTGCTTGAAGGAATTGATTTCGATCTGACGTACTTCCCGCTCAAACATCTGGGTTACAAATGCGTCACGAGGGTAACGGGCGAATTATATGCCTCAATGTCCAAACCACGCACTCTGAGCATCAACATCGGCATATCCGCGAAACTGGATTTCGGAAGAATACAGGACTTGTGCGCCGGCGTTTTCACGGCCGCCAGAGAGCACGATTATTCTTCGGTCAAGTTAGACCTCACGCCATCCCACAACGGCCTCACAATCGGCATTTCTGCCACAGGAGAGACGGCTATGCTCACTTGGGGGCGCAGACAGGAGCCTAAAAGCAAGGATTTGATTTGCGTTTCGGGAAGTCTTGGAGGAGCATTCTTCGGAATGAGAGTCTTGGAGAACGAGAAAAAGAACTTCGAGAAAGACAATCACCAGCCGGATCTTGAGAAAAGAAAAATGTTCGTGGGTGACTATCTGAAACCGGAACTCAATCCTAACATAGTCAGGCACTTGGAAGAAGAGGAGATCTATCCTTCCTTCGGCTATTTCATCACTGACGGTCTTGCGGACACTGTGAAGAAACTGGTCAGGGACAGCGGATTAGGTGCGAAAATATATGCGGAAAAGATTCCTTTCGAGGGTAATTCCTTCGAATTGGGAAAAGAGATGGACATAGATCCTATTTCCGCTGCTATGAACGGAGGTAGCGACTACAAACTGCTTTTCACCATTCCTATTCTGAAACTGGAGAAATTCAGGCGTGATTTTCAGACTTTCGACATAATAGGACATCTGGCCCAAAGCGACGTTGGCCCAGTTTTGGTAACACCGGACGGGGTCGAACTTCCTATCGTAGCCCAAGGATGGAAAGAAGAGGAATAGTAAATAGTGTAAATGTTCTTAACAAAATATTCAATGAAAAAAGTAACAGTAATTATGGCAGCTTGCGCCATTTTGTCCGCAGGCACGACTTCCAATGCCCAGTCATTGAAGGACATCCTCAAAACAGCAGCGTCATCAGTGACATCAGAGACTGTCGGCAATCTTGTTTCATCAATCACCACCACCAACAGTACCGTTACTCTGCCGGGCACTTGGAAATATGAGGGTGTGGCGGTTTCTTTTGAAAGCGAAAAAGCCCTTTCAAAGGTAGCCGGAGCGGCTCTCGCTTCCGAAGTTGAAAGCAAAGTGGACAAGAGTCTTCAGAAAGTCGGCATCAAGAAGGGTTCCACGACCTACACGTTCAATTCCGACGGAACTTTCACAAGCACCACTAAGACTTCGCTCAAGACAGTCAACTCAAACGGCACCTACACCACAAGCAACGAAGGCAAGTCCATCACTCTGAAATACGGGAAAGTGCTCCAGTACCTCTCTATGACCGGCACACTCTCCTCCACCACGAAGGGTTGCGCTATGGAGTTCGATGCGGCCAAGTACTTCAGCTACGTCAAGAAGATTGCGGCTCTCGGCAAACAGTCAAGCTCCTCGACCATCTCCACACTTAGCTCTCTCTCAGAGAACTACGATGGAATGAAAGTCGGCTTCGAGCTCAGCAAGTAGCAGATTGAGCCCCCTTTGCGGACAACACTTAAAAAGCCTCCGGTTCTAATATGAATCGGAGGCTTTTATTATTAAGCGCAGCGTCTACAGATTACGCAGCAGATTGCGCATATTGACCTTCTTGTCAATGATGTCGTGAAGCTCGCCCACAGGGACTCTCTCCTGCTTCATAGTGTCTCTCTCTCGGATTGTGACACAATTGTCATTGAGCGAATCGTGATCCACAGTCACGCAGAACGGAGTTCCGATGGCATCCTGACGACGATACCTCTTGCCAATGCTGTCCTTCTCGTCATACTGATAGTTGAAATCGTACTTAATCTCATCCACCACCTTCTGAGCGAACTCAGGCAGTCCGTCCTTCTTAAGCAAAGGCAGAACGGCCACTTTGACAGGAGCCAGAGGAGCCGGAATGCTCAAGACAACTCTGCTGTCACCTCCCTCAAGCTGCTCCACATTGTAGGAATGCGAAAGCACGGCAAGCACCATACGGTCTACACCTATTGATGTCTCCACGCAATAAGGGACATAACTTTCGTTAGTCTCCGGATCAAAGTACTGAATCTTCTTTCCTGACAATTTCTGATGACTTCCAAGGTCGAAATCAGTCCTTGAATGCACTCCCTCAAGCTCTTTGAAGCCGAACGGGAAATTGAACTCTATGTCCGTAGCCGCATTGGCGTAGTGAGCGAGTTTCTCGTGATCATGGAAACGGTAATTCTCATTCCCCATACCGAGATTCTCGTGCCACTGAAGACGCTTTGCCTTCCAAGTCTTGAACCACTCCATCTCAGTGCCCGGCTTGACGAAGAATTCCATCTCCATCTGTTCGAACTCTCTCATTCTGAATATGAACTGACGGGCCACAATCTCATTTCTGAAAGCTTTGCCGATCTGAGCGATACCGAAAGGAATCTTCATACGTCCTGTCTTCTGAACGTTAAGATACTCCACGAAAATGCCCTGAGCCGTCTCAGGACGAAGATATATCTTGTCATTGTCGTCCCCGGTGTTGCTGATCTGAGTGCTGAACATCAGATTGAACTGACGAACGTCCGTCCAGTTCTTGGTTCCGGAAATAGGATCCACAATCTCGCAATCCACGATAATCTGACGCATCTCTTTTAGGTCATTAGACTGCTCGGCAGCAACATAGCGTTTGTGCACTGCTTCAGCTTTCTCAGCCTCTCTGAGATAGTTGGGATTAGTCGCGCGGAACTGAGCCTCGTCAAAAGCATCGCCGAATCTCTTCTTACCTTTCGCTACCTCTTTCTCGGCCTTGTCCTGAAGTTTAGC
This sequence comes from Bacteroidales bacterium, assembly GCA_041667245.1. Classification (GTDB taxonomy): domain Bacteria; phylum Bacteroidota; class Bacteroidia; order Bacteroidales; family UBA932; genus Cryptobacteroides. Next base: position 12,792 of record JBAYFJ010000033.1, read on the forward strand.
GATGTGATCCTCGATCAGAACGTCAGCCCTGTACCTTTTCTTGGAATCCTTGTTGTCAATCAAAGGGTCGTTAAAGGCAGCAACGTGCCCTGACGCCACCCACACCTTTGGATGCATAAAGATGCAGGAGTCAATGCCCACCACATTCTCGTTGAGACGGGTCATAGCCTCCCACCAGTATCTCTTGATGTTATTCTTTAGTTCAACACCCAACTGGCCATAATCATACACAGCGGCCAATCCGTCATAAATCTCGCTTGACGGAAAAATGAAGCCGTACTCTTTACAATGAGCGACCAGAGCTTTAAATAATTCTTCCTGTGTCATATCAATAATATTTAATCAAATTTCAAACGTATCCTGCAAAAGTAATCATTTACTTTCAAATATCTCCGGAAAAGAGGATAATAAAGCCTTATCCGCAACTTCCATCAGCGGAATCATCACGAAATCCCTGTGTGCTATCCGCGGGTGAGGGACTATTAGTTCCGGCTCGCAAATCGTCGCGTTACCGTAAAAGAGGATGTCTATGTCTATTGTCCTGTCAGAATATACCCTCGCTCCATTTTTGTCATACATAGCAACCTCCGCAGGCCTTCCGAGCATCCTTTCTACACTCTTGCACTGCCCCAGCAGCCTTTCGCAATCCTCATCGGTGGATTCCTCAACCATCGGAGTGTCATACCTGACGACACAATTCAGAAAATCATTATCAGAGACAAAGCCCTCCGGTGCGGTCTCAATGATTTGCGACACAGCTTCGTGATGAGAACCCAAAGCCCTGTCCATTAGTGATATAGCCTCGGAAATATTGGCCTTCCTGTCGCCGATGTTACTGCCCAGTCCCAGATATATCTTCATCTTTGTTCTGTTGATCAGCTTCGTCGAGGCCCAGTTCCACCCTTGCCTCTTCCGACAGGCGGCTCATATCCCAAGCAGGCTCGAACACCATCTCGATGTTGCATTTCTTTATCCCGGGGACGTCTTCCACCGCCTCCTGAACCTGCATAAGCACCTCATCGGCCATCGGGCAGTTTGGAGCCGTGAACGTCATCTGAATGTCTGCCTCACTCCCGTCTTTGATCACAAGATTGTAGATCAGTCCCAGATCATAGATGTTCACTGGAATCTCCGGGTCATAAACCTGCTTGAGGGCCAGTATGACTTTGGCATACAAATCAGAGAGCGCCTGAGCGTCTTCCTGCGAAAGTGTCTCTTTTTTGTGAAAAATATCTTTTAAAGCCATAAAATCAAGGTTAATTATTTAATAACAAGTCGTTTTCTTTTGCCACTGCTCTGATTGTCCCGATCATAGACACCAGTCCGTTGGCTCGAGTAGGAGAGAGATTTTCCTTAAGGCCAATTTTGTCTATAAAAGAGAAATCGTCTCCTTCTATCTCCTTTGGCGTTCTTCCGGAATAGACGCTAACAAGCATTGATATAATGCCTTTAGTGATAATGGCATCGCTGTCGGCGATGAAGTAGATTCTGCCGTTTTCTATCTTATAGTCCAGCCAAACTCTTGATTGACAGCCTTGTATCAGTTTATCGTCAGTCTTGTCGGTCTCCGGATAGGCATTCAGATTCTTTCCGAGATCTATGAGATACTCGTATTTGTCGAGCCACTCGTCGAACATCGAGAATTGGTCAATCAATTCGTCCTGCGCCTCCTTGACGGATTTTTCAGGAACAATGTATCTATCATTTTTATTTACATCCTCTGTCATTATCTCAACATTTTAATAGCCTTGTTCAGGCATTCAACAAAATACACGGCTTCCTCCATAGTGTTGTACGGAGCAAGCGAGGCTCTCAGCATCCCCGTCACTTTGTATCTGTCCATAATCGGCTCCGCGCACATCTGTCCCGATCTCACGGCAACACCCATTTTGTCAAGGATCAGAGCCAGATCCTCGTGATGAGCACCTTCAACGATGAATGAAAACAGCGGGATCTTCTTCTCCTCCCCTCTCGGAAGGCCGTACAGATGGACCAGAGGATTGGAAGCCAAAGCACCTGACAAAAACTGAGCTATCTCTTCTGAATAATGTTTTAACTCGCTATTATTCAATAGATTAGCCATTTCAATGGCTGGTTTTAGCGTCGGCACTCCGGCAAGATTCTGCGTTCCGGCCTCAAATTTTTCAGGAAGCGGGGCGTAAGTGGTACCGCTAAACCTGACGTGGCCAATCATCTCTCCCCCACCCATATACGGCGGCATCAGATCGAGCCATTCTTTTTTGCCATACAAGACGCCTACTCCTGGAGCCGCATAAATCTTGTGGCCTGAAAAAGCGTAGAAGTCGCAGTCCACATCACTTACATCCATCCCTTCGTGAACAATTCCCTGCGCACCGTCCACAAGGACCGGCACTCCTTTGGAATGACAAATCCCGACAATTTTTTTAACAGGATTAATTATGCCAAGCACGTTGGAAATCTGGGCCACGGCCAGGATTCTTGTCCTTTCGTTGATGAGACCCTCGAGTTTTTCGACCTCAAGATGACCTTCGTCGTCAACCGGCAGAACTTTCAGCACAGCCCCCTTCCTCTCGCACATCATCTGCCACGGAACTATATTGGAATGATGTTCCTCCTCGCTGACAATCACCTCGTCCCCTTCTTTGACAAAGGCCTCACCGAAACTGAATGCCACGAGATTGATTGAGGCCGTGGTTCCTGAAGTGAAGATTATTTCTTCCCTGTGGCGCGCACCGATAAATTTCTGAACTGAATCTCTCGTGCTTTCGAATTCGTCCGTCGCAGATTCCGCAATTTTGTGGACCGCTCTGTGGATGTTCGAGTTCTTTTCCGAAGACAACTCAACCCATTTGTCGATTACGGACTGCGGGCGTTGGGAGGTGGCCGCATTGTCGAAATAGACTAATTTCTTTCCATACACACTGACGGAAAGCTCAGGAAAACTTGTTCTTACTTCTTTTGCTGTCATAGTAGATTCTGAAACTTACAAATTTAACAAAGTATAATTTCTTTTAACAGGATTTTAGCATATTTTTGCAATAACTTACAAATTAAATTAAGGAAATGATTGACTACATCAAAGGCAAAGTCGCTGAACTATCTCCGATGCTCGTCGTTCTTGAGACGGGCGGAATCGGCTATAGCATTCTAATCTCGCTACAGACCTACGAGACTCTTAAGGAAAAAGAAGAAGCGAAAGTCTACATCTACCATTACTTAAGTCAAGACAAAGAGTTGTACTACGGATTCGCCACGAAGGACGAAAGAGAGTTGTTCGAACTTTTGATAAGCGTTTCCGGAATAGGAGTGTCTTCCGCCAGAATGATGTTGTCCTCCCTGACTTCGGAGGAGATCAGAAACGCTATTCTTTCAGAGGATGTCAATCGCATAAAAAGCGTGAAAGGAATTGGAATCAAAAGCGCCCAAAGGCTCATTCTTGAGTTGAAGGACAAGATTGTCAAAGGCGAGGGCAGCGATGCAGGGGTGATTGTAAAAGTGGAGAGCAGTGCCGCCGTGGAAGAGGCCACGAGCGCTCTCACAATGCTTGGCTTCTCACGTCCGAACATCGCCAAGGCCATCCATGCTGTTCTGAAGGACTCCCCTAACGCCAAAGTCGAAGAACTGATCAAAGCTTCCCTTCAGCGCCTTTAGTCTCATAAATGATAACCCTTTCTCCGTAAAGAAGGTATCTGGAATTGTTGGCATTGCATCGCAATTGCGACAGCCGTTTCGCGGGCTAAACAGCCTTTATGCCCGCTCAACGTCTACGAAAATGCTTATGGACTCAAGTTTCGCAAGTAACTTTCTATTTAACATTTTTATAATCATCCGTTTGGCCAGAATAAAGTGCAAATACCCATTGTTTCGCACGCATTTCATCGATTGTTGCATCTCAAATCGAATAACTTCGCTTTCCGTAAGCAAAACCCCACCTTTTCCTCACCGAATTGCAAAAAGCCTCTACCTCTGACACAAGTCGGCATCAGCCGACCGCGGTCGTATGACCGCGCATGTCCTCGGGGACAGCCAGCTTTGCTGGCAGGGGATTAGACATCGGCCTCGGCATTGTAAGATGCCGCTACGAGATCTGCCGTGCAGATCAGC
>JBAYFJ010000034.1:0-16676 GCA_041667245.1 Bacteroidales bacterium
AATCAACAAACAGCTCGCGATTCTGGCCCAGAAATTCGGAAACAACCTGCTTGCAGAGAACAACGCATTCGAAAAGGAAATCGGAGTTCCTGTCTCAAGTTATCCTACTTTTATGACCACCTGCACTGACAGAGCCAAGAGAGAGGCCGCATTCAAGGCTTACTCCTCACGCGGCAATCACGACAACGCCAATGACAACAAGGCCGTTCTTCTGGAGATTATGAAACTGCGCACTCAGAAGGCAGCTCTTCTGGGCTTCGACAATTCCGCCGATTTCATCCTCGCCGACAAGATGGCTCACGACGCAAAGACCGTGGACACCTTCCTTGCGAGCATAATGGGACCCGCCGTTGCCAAGGCCAAAGAAGAAGTGGTGGCTATGCAGAAGATTATGGATGAGGACATTAAGGCCGGTGCGGTTGAGGCCGGAGCCAAGATTCAGCCTTGGGACTGGGCTTATTATGCCGAGAAGGTCCGCAAGGCTCAATATGATCTGGACGAGAATCAGACCAAGCCGTATTTCCGTCTTGAGAATGTGCGCAACGGGGTGTTCAAGGCTGCCGAGAAACTTTACGGGGTTCACATTACTTCCGTAAGCGGGCTTCCGGTCTACAATCCGGAGGTTAAGACTTTCAGATTGACGAATGCCGACGGCTCGCTTGTGGGGATATTTATGGCTGACTATCTGCCGCGCTCCATCAAGAGAGGAGGCGCGTGGATGACCAATTTCCGTGAACAGTATGTTGACGCTGAAGGCAATGACGTGCGCCCAATAATCGCTAACGTGTGCAGCCTCGGGCAGCCGGACGACAGCCTTCACCTACTCACCATCGACGAGGTGCAGACAGTGTTCCACGAGTTCGGACACGCTTTGCACGGATTCCTGACCAAATGCCGTTACAAGGATGTCAGCGGTACCAATGTGGCCCGCGACTTCGTGGAGACTTTCTCTCAGTTCAATGAGAACTGGGCTTTCCAGCCGGAGATTCTCGCCACTTACGCATTCAACGGCGATGGACAGGTCATCCCTGACTCTCTGGTCGTGAAGATCAACAATTCTCTCAAGTTCAACCAAGGCTTTATGACCTCTGAGCTTTGCGCCGCTTCAATTCTGGATATGAAATGGCACGAGCTTACCTCAGACACTGACTGGGCGAACTTTGATGTAGCCGCTTTTGAGTCAAAGGTCTGCAAGGATATGGGTCTGATCGATGAGATTATCCCACGTTACAAGAGTACTTATTTCAACCACATCTTCAACAGCGGCTACAACGCAGGCTACTACAGTTACCTCTGGGCTGAGGTCCTTGACAAAGACGCTTTCGAGTACTTCGTTCAGAAGGGAATCTTCAATCCCGAGGTTGCCAAGTCGTTCAAGGAGACTTTCCTTGAGAAAGGTGGCAGCGAGGAACCGATGACGCTCTATCGTCAGTTCCGCGGAGCCGATCCTGATCCTGCGGCGCTCCTTCGCGCCCGCGGACTCATTCAGTAAGACAGATGTGTAAGATAGCGGGATTCTTATTTTCGCTTTTGCTATTCGCGGCCCCGCCTCTTTTCGCCGGGTCCGCGGATTCTTTGTGGAGAGAATCCGCCCTGCAGAAATATGTGGTCTCAGTCAGCGGGGAAGAGCCGTTGAAATCTTCCCTTTTCGGGATGTTAGCAGTTACATGCGGCGGTGACACGCTTGCCGAGTTCTCCAGTCTCAGAAAGATGCCCCCGGCTTCCAACTTGAAACTCATTACGACCGGTGTTGCTCTGAGCGCTCTTGGACCCGATTTTCGCTTCAAAACTAAGTTAGGCTACTCCGGTGAGATTACCGACGGCACCCTGCACGGCGACCTGTACATCATCGGTCATGGAGATCCTACAATCGCTTCCGAGGACTCTTTCGCACTGCCGTCAGACAGCCTGTTCGCTCTCTGGCAGTCGGCCATAGAGAATGCGGGAATAACGAAAATCAAAGGCTGTGTCATCGGTGACGGCAGTTATTTCGATGGGCCTATAGAGAAGAGCTCTTGGGCCTACGATGACCTCGGAACTGATTACGGGACAGGAGGAAACGCACTTTGCTTCTACGAGAATGTTCAGAAATTCCGGGTGTCTCCGGGAAGCAAGATCGGGAGTCCCGTCAAAGCCGAGCCATTGTTCCCGTCAGCAAAGTGGATGACCTTCGTCAACAAGGCCGTGACGTCCAAAGCAGGCTCCGGAGACAATGTTACATTGGTGAACACCGATATGTGCAAAATCGCCGAATTGAGAGGGGATTTCGCCATAGACAAGGCTCCGAAGACGGAGTTGTTCAGCAACAAATTCGGAGATTATACCTGTGCGTTGTACTTTGACAAGTACCTGGATGACAATGGGTTGAAAGTTCACAAAGATCCTCGGTCCGTGTCTTGGGACCGGGACAAGCCTGTGCTGACTATCTTGGACACCACTTATTCAGCCCCTCTTTCCGACATACTTAAAGCCACCAATTACAAGAGTGACAATTTCTATGCGGAGACCCTTCTGAGGACCCTCGGAAAGACTTTCACCGGCAGCGCGACGTACGACTCCAGCTATGTGGCCGAGTCCGCAATCTTGAGCGATCTTGGAGTTGACATTTCTTACGGAGCTCAGATTAGAGACGGCAGCGGTCTTTCCAGACACAACTACATAGCCCCGGATTTTATGTGCAGGTACCTCAAGGCGATGACCGAGTCTCCTGTCTTCGACACTTTTCTCAGGACTCTCCCTCAGCCTGGTTCGGCGACTTTGGGAAGCCGTCTCCGTGACGTGCCTTCTTCATCTAAGAGGCGGGTTTGGATGAAGAGCGGCTCAATGAACGGAGTCCTTTGTTACAGCGGGTACATATTGCCTCAAAACGGGTGCAAAGAAGACATAGTAGTTTTCTCCATAATGACGGCGGACTGCACCGACTCCCCTCGCAATGTGGGTAAAATCATTGACGGACTTTTAGTCAGATTATTGTTATGAAAACTTTTCTTTCTTTGACAACGCTTGCCGCGCTGCTTTGTTCACTATCAGCTTTCGCTCAGACCAAACGTTACGCCGTGGTCGAATTTTCAGCCAATTTTATGCGTGAGGCTCCCGAATATGAGGCCGAACTGGGCGACCAGTCTCTGATGGGCACCGTGGTGGAGATTGTGGGGGAAGATAGCTATTGGAGAAAAATCGTCTCCCCTGAGCCTTACACGGCATGGGTGAACGATATGGGCCTTGTCGAGATGAGCGAGGAAGAGATTCGGGATTACATTGCCGCTCCTAAGTACATCTGCACGGCAGAGTACTCGCACGTGTTCACTTCTCCCGACCTGAAATCTCAGAGAATTTCTGATCTTGTCGAGGGCAATCTGCTCAGGGTGTGGAATGTGGCCGACAGAATCGGCTCAAGGAAAATTTCGAGGCGTATAGGTTCCGGCTCCGGTAAATTCCTCAGCGTTCTGCTCCCTTCAGGCAAAACCGGTTACGTTCCAGCCTCGGATCTTGAACAATTCGACAAATGGGCTTCGACCCGCAATCCTTCTTTCGACAACATACGCTCAACCGCATTCCGTTTTCTGGGTGTACCCTATATGTGGGGAGGCACATCAGTCAAAGCCGTGGATTGCAGCGGGCTGGTGAGAACCGTATGGTTTCTGAACGGCTTGCTGCTCCCGAGAAACGCATCCCAACAGGCTCGCATCGGTAATGAGGTGGATTTTCATCCCGACTACTCCATAGACGAAAAATCCCCTGAGTTCCAATCGGAGATGCTCAGGAGAATCAGTTATCTAAAACCGGGCGATTTGCTTTTCTTCGGCCGCAGAGCCTCTGAAGGCGTGAAAGAAAGAATCTCGCACGTGGCCATTTACCTTGGCGAAGGCAAATACATCCACTCGTCCGAAGTCGTGAGAATCAGTTCCCTTCTTCCGAATGATCGGGACTACAGTCGCGCTTTCGTGCGCGCCCGCAGAGTGTTGGGCCTTCAGGACGCTTCAAAAGGCATAGTGTCCATTTCCAAAAGCCCTTATTATTTCCCGGAACGTTAGGAAAGAAGTTTCTTCACTATGGCTGAAATGGTGCGGCCGTCTGATTTTCCCGCAAGGAGTTTCGACGCTGTGCCCATCACTTTCCCCATATCCGAAAGCTTGCTTGCGCCGACTTCCGCGATGATCTTCTTTATTGCCTCCTCAACTTCGGCCTCGCTTAGCTGTTTCGGCAGATAGGCCTGCATCACGGCACTCTCCTCAAGCTCGCTTTTGGCGAGTTCCGGTCTTCCGCCCTGAGTGTACTGGTCTGCTGAATCCTGATGCTGTTTGATCAACTTCTGGATCATCTTGACGATGTCGGAGTCCGTCACTTCTTTGGAGGTCCCTGATGTCTTTGCGAGCAGAATCTCTGATTTTATTGCTCTCACTGCTTCCAGACGCACGTTGTCGTGAGCCTTCATAGCTTCGACTATGTCTTTCTGGATTTGTTGTTCCAATGCCATAATAAAGTAAAATTAGAATAGTTATCTATAATTGTCAAAATCGGGCATTGCAAGCCCGGCTGTGAAATCCTTAATGCTCTTGTCGTCTTTCGGACAGATCAGAAGAGCGTCCGGAGTGTCCACAATCACATAATTGTCAAGACCCTTGACAGCTACAAGTTTCTTCTTGTCATTCTCCATCACCAGGCATTTCCTATTGTCGCTCGAAAGATGTTTCGGAATGTCGAAATAGTTGCCGTCAGCATCTTTGTCGCCGAGGCTCTCGTAAAGAGAAGTCCAAGTGTCAATGTCCGACCAGTCGAATCTTGCGGGAAACACCCAAGCCCGCTCAGTCTTCTCCATAACCGCATAGTCTATGGAGATCTTCGCGCAATCTGTGTAGGCGCTTTCCAGAAAGCCGCGTTCAGCTGTGGTCCCGATGGCGTTGTCCCAGCCTTTGAACAGATTGGTGATCTCGGGGATATACTTTTCCATCTCGTCTTTTATGACTCCGGCTTTCCATATATATATCCCTGAATTCCAGAAAAACTCGCCGCTTTTGAAGAACACATCGGCCAGAGGGGCGTCAGGCTTTTCCGTGAAAGTCTTCACTTTGACGGGAGTGTCTTTCATAACAGCGCCTTTTCCGCCTTCCACCTGAATGTACCCGTAATTAGGGTCCGGGCGGTGCGGGATTATGCCTATCGTCATCAGCACGTCTTTCTTCTGCGCATAGTCCAGCGCTCCGGTCACCGTTTTGGCGAAAGCCGCCTCGTCACAAATCCTGTGGTCAGACGGCGCCGCCACCATAACCGCGTCAGGGTCTCGCTTAAGCAATGCATAAGTGGCGTAAGCGATGCAGGGAGATGTGTTCCGGCTGTAAGGCTCCAAAAGCAGATTGCCTTCAGGAAGATCAGGAAGTTGTTCTCTGACAAGATTTTCGTATCTTGCAATAGTGATCACAAGCACATTCTCCTTAGGGAATAGCCCCGAGAATCTCTCGAAAGTCGTCTGCAGAAGCGACTTTCCCGTGTCCACCGTAGGAAGAAACTGTTTCGGAAGCGAGTCTCTGGTGACAGGCCAGAATTTGGAACCGTTGCCACCGGCCATTATTATGCAATATTGATTTCTGTTCATTATTTTTTTGTTAAATGTATATCGGTATGTACGCCTGCGGAAAGTACTCAACGATAGTCCTGTCTCCGTCAAAAATTACGGCCGCCACATCGAAAAACACCTCAGTGTCACCGCTGACCAGTTTTTTGTCCATTTTGCCCAAATAACTCATTGCGGCTTTAGTAATCCTTTTCTGTTTCGTGTAAGTGACGCTGTCCTGTGGATCCGCCTCCAAAGGAGCTGTGCGGCTTTTCACTTCAACAAAATGTATTCCGTTTTTGTCAAGCGAGACTATGTCAATTTCCAGATGCGATGTGCGCCAGTTCCGCTCAAGAATCGTATGGCCTTTTCCCACAAGGTAAAGACAAGCCTCGTCCTCCCCGCGCCTTCCCAAAACTTTTTTCCCCCTTATGCTTGTGCTTCCTGCCATATTGTCTATACGAGTGTCACTATTGTCACTCCGCTCCCTCCGAATTGGACTTGCTCGTCAGAAGCCGAGACCACTCCCGGAATGGTCCGGGCATATTTTTGAATCTCGTCCCGCAGAGCTCCGGTGCCTTTGCCGTGAATGATTCTCACCGAATTGACATTAAGCATTATCGCATCGTCGATGTACTTCATCACGGTCTCAAGCGCATCGTCTACTCTCTGACCCCGCACGTCTATCTCCGTCTTGAATTCCATCCTTCTCTGTGCGAGGGTGCTGTCCACTTTCTGCTCCGCAGGCTTGAAAGTCTCCTTCACGGCACTCTTGTACTCGTTGGAAGTTAGCCTCTCAACCTTGTCTAAAGGCAGTTTGGTCATAACGTTGCCCACAATCACCGTCACGGCCTTGTTGGAGACCATAGAGACTTCTCCTGCCATTCCGTTGCTCTTTATCCTGACCTTCTCCCCGACCTTGAGCGGAGCTGTCCGGAACGCCGTCAGTTTTCTGTCTTTGTCGTCGCCTTGACCATCCTCCGGCAGTTCTCCCCTTCGTATTTTGCGCTGTCTCTCCCTCTCCTGCCTTTGCTGAAGCTGTTTGAGCCGTTCGTTCAGGTAGTCGTCGTGATCTTTTTTGTCCTGCTCCTTCTTTATGCCTATGGCCGAAACGAAATTCTGCAATTCTTTTCTCGCGCTTCTGGTCTGGTCCTTGTCCGCTTGAGTCTCTTTGATGGTTCTGATGGTGCTTTCCACCTTCCTGTTGGCCTCGCTGACCAGAGTCTCTGCCTCCTCTCTTGCCTGATCCAGAATCTCCTTCTTCAGTTTCTTTATATCCTCAAGCTCTTTCTGGTACTTGTCCGTTATGTTGCCCAGAGTCTTGTCGGTGTTCTTGATTCTCTGCAACTTCTCATCGAGAGCCCTTCTGTTCCTGGCAATCTTCCTGAGATTTCTCTCAATGCCCACGAACTCCTCCCCGGCTCTGGACTCGGCATCCTTGACAATAGTTTCCGGAAGCCCCATTTTCCTGGCCAGCTCGAAAGCGAAAGAATTGCCGGGAAGGCCCATCTCAAGCTGGAACAGAGGCACTATGTTCTTGGCGTCGAACTGCATTGCTCCGTTGATCACACCGCAATCGTTGGAAGACGCGTACAGTTTCAAATTGGTGTAGTGAGTGGTTATGACCCCGTAGACCCCGCGCTTGTCCATTTCGCTGAGAATTGCCTCTGCGATAGCCCCTCCAGCCGCAGGTTCAGTGCCCGAACCGAATTCATCGATCAGTACAAGTGTTCTGTCGTCAGCCACTTCCAGCATGTCCTTCATGTCCGAGAGAAAAGAACTGTAGGTGCTCAGATCGTTCTCAATCGACTGGTCGTCCCCTATGCTCACGATAATTCTGTCGAACACGGTCAGTTCGGAAGTCTCCGACGAGGGAACCAGCATCCCCCATTGGAACATATACTGAAGCAGTCCCACGGTTTTCAGGCACACGGACTTGCCTCCCGCGTTCGGTCCCGAGATCAGAAGAATGTGCTTGGATGGAGTTAGATTTAGAGTCAGGGGGACTATGGCTTTGTGCTCTTTTTTCAATGCTTTTTCCAGAAGAGGATGACGGGCCTTGCGAAGAATCTCCTCACCATTGTCCGAAATCACGGGCATTCCTGCGGCGAAATCGAGGGCCACCCTCGCTTTGGCCATCAGAAAATCCATTTCTCCGATGTAGGACGCCCCGCCAATCAGATCCGGAACGTACGGTCTGAGAAACTCAGTGAACTCGTAAAGAATTTTGTGGATTTCCCTGTTTTCCTCGAAACGGAGTTCGTTCAGCTCATTCTCAAGCTCCACTATTTCCGCCGGCTCAATGAACGTGGTCTTGCCTGAGGATGACTGGTCATAGACGAAGCCGTTCAATTTCCTTTTGTTCGCTGAATTGACGGGAATCAGCATTTTTCCGTCCCTCACCGAGACATTGGCGTCCGAATCCGCAAGCCCTTCCTGCTGAGCCTTTCTCAGAATGGCGTTTGCCTTCTTGGACATAGACCCTTCGGCTGCGGAAAGCGATTTCCTTATGTCGAACAATTTGTCCGAGGCGGTGTCTTTGACATTCCCGAACTTGTCGAGAATGGTGTCTATTCTTGTCTGCACGGCCGGAAAATCGCAAGCCGCCACACTCATCTTCTTGAGATTGGGATACACACCGTCCTTGATGCCTCTGAAAAAATTGCGGATCTGCCGGAGAGTCTCCAGCATAGTCTTCAGTTTGCCGAGAGAGAGCAGGTCTATGTTCGAGCCTTCTTTCTGCAGAGGATTCAGAAAACCGAGACAGTCGATGTAGCCGTTCACAGGGAAATTCTCCTCAAACATCACTATCAGCCTCATCTCATCGGTGAGAAGCAGTCTTTTCTTGATTTCGTCAGGGTTGGTCGAGAACTCTTCGTCAGCCGTTTTTGAAGTAGCGTATTCCGTGGAGCAGCGGTTGGACACTGCCTCTCTGATTCTGTCGAACCCTATCTTGGATTCCAGTCTTGAACTTGTGTCCCGATGATTTTCCACTCTTGTTATTCCTTTTCGTTTTTACCGCCCGGCTTTTCCGAGTCATTCTCAAGAGAAGCGCTCAGCAGTAGTTTCAACTCGTTGATGTTATTGATTGGAGTCACGTTGCCCTCCTTGACGAAAACTATGTGCCCGGTCTGTTCCGACACCAGAATCACATCCGCGTCAGATTCCTCTGAAATTCCTATCGCGGCCTTGTGCCTCATTCCGTAACTCGGCGGGATGTCGTCCCTCTGAGTAATGGGAAGGGTGCATCTCGCAGCCACTATCTTGTCATCGCAGATTATCACGGCCCCGTCGTGAAGCGGTGAGTTCTTGAAGAACAGATTCATCAGCAGCCTTCTGTTTATGTTGGCGTCAATCCTGTCCCCCGTCTCAATGACGGATTCCAGCGGAGTGTTGTGGGCGATCACGATCAGTGCCCCGGTCTTCTGCTCCGACATAGATCTGCACGCCTCGGTGGTCTCCTTCACCGCCTCGTTGTCCATCTTCACCTCCTTCACTCCGAAGAGTCTTCCGAACAGAGTCTTCCTCTTGTTGATGTCGTAGGTGTTGCTCAATTTGATGATGAAATGTCTGATTTCCGGCTGAAAGATTATGATCAGGGCCAGCAGACCCACGTCTATTATGGATTTCAGCAGCGAGGACATCATCCTCATGTTCAGCGCCGCCGCGAGCACCCTCAGGACGAAGAGCATAATCACGGCGATGAAAAAGTTCATTGCCGCCGATCCCTTGATCCAGTGAAATCCCAGGAATATGAGAATCCCCACGAGCAAAATGTCCAGGATGTCGATGAACCCCAGATGCAGAAAACCGAATATTTCCAGCACTTCAAACATAATTTCGTTTCACAAAGATAATTATATTCTCGGAAGTTACGAAAACGGTGAGGAGTTAAATTTTGGGCTCGAATTGATTGTATATTAAGAAATTAGTCGTATATTTGCAGTCCGCAAAATATGTGCGGAACTATTTAAAGTATTGTTTAACAATCAATTAACACACAAATGCCTGGTTTAATTGGGAAAAAAATCGGAATGACTTCCGTTTTCGGTGCTGATGGAAAAAATATTCCATGCACCGTTATTGAGGCTGGTCCATGTGTTGTCACGCAAATTCGCACGGTTGAGAAAGATGGTTATGCCGCTGTGCAGCTTGCCTATGACGAAAAAAAAGAGAAACACACCAGCGCGCCTCTGATGGGGCACTTCAAAAAGGCAGGAACCACTCCCAAGCGTAAAGTAGTCGAATTTCCGGCTGACTTCGATGGGGAACTGAAACTAGGCGACAGCTTGTCACTGTCAGATGTCCTTAAGGAATCTGATTTTGTCGATGTCGTCGGTACTTCTAAAGGTAAAGGATTTCAGGGTGTCGTACACCGTTATCATTTCGCCGGAATCGGCGGAACGACCCACGGTCAGTCTGACAGACTTCGTCACCCCGGTTCAATGGGCGCGTCTTCGTGGCCTTCACGTGTATTCCCAGGCCAGAGAATGGCGGGACACATGGGAAGCGAGAGAGTCAAAGTACTCAATCTCCAGGTCGTAAAGATCATCCCTGAGAACAATCTTCTTGTGGTAAAAGGCTCTGTCCCGGGAGCTAAAGGTTCTTATTTAGTATTGGAGGCATAGTTATGGAATTACCAGTTTTAAAAATCGACGGATCCGAGTCCGGAAAGAAGGTTGTTCTTAATGACAACATATTCGGCATCACTCCGAATGATCACGCAATCTATCTTGACGTCGTTCAGTATCTTGCTAATCAGCGTCAGGGAACTGCGAAAACAAAGGATCGTTCAGAAGTTTCTTACAGTACTAAGAAACAGGGTCGTCAGAAAGGCGGCGGCGGCGCGCGTCACGGCGACATCAAGTCAAACATATATGTAGGCGGAGGCCGCGTGTTCGGCCCTAAGCCGCGTGATTACAGGAAAAAGCTCAACAAGAAGCTCAAACAGCTTGCGAGATTCTCAGCGCTTTCTTACAAAGCACAGGAGAACAAGATCGTCATTGTGGAGCCGTTCGCTATGGATGAGCCTAAGACAAAGGAATTCATCAAGATTCTTGCGGCGCTCAAAGCGGGAGACAGAAAAGTTCTGTTCGTGCTGCCCGAGAATTCCAGGAACATTTACCTTTCTTCACACAACCTTCCTGAGGTCAGAGTGATTTCAGTGGACGAAATCAACACTTACGCCATTATGAATTCTTATTCGATGGTCATTGTTGACGGCGTTCAGGACATTCTTGCTTCGAGAATTAAATAAAGGAACAAAGAAATGGGTATTTTAATTAAGCCAATAGTAACAGAGAAGCTTACCGCTCAAGGCGAGAAATTGAGCTGCTACGGTTTCATCGTGGACCGTGACGCGAACAAGCTTCAGATAAAGACGGCTGTAGAGCAGAGATACGGAGTGTCCGTAGCGAGCGTGAACACCGCCAACTACCACGGGAAAAGAAAATCCCGTTACACGAAAGCCGGAATGTTAAAAGGCCGTATGAATCACTTCAAGAAAGCTTACGTGACTCTCGCGGGTGATGACAAGATTGATTTCTACAGTAACATTTAAGGGTAAAGACAATGGCACTAAGAAAATTCAAACCGGTAACCCCGGGTACAAGGAACAGGGTAATCAGCGCATTTACGGAGATTACCGCTAAAAAACCTCAGAAATCATTGCTAACCCCTATCAAGAGTACTGGCGGACGCAATAACACAGGTCAGATGACAATGCGTTATCTCGGTGGCGGTCACAAGAGAATGTACCGTATCATCGATTTCCTTCGTAACAAGGACAATTGCAAGGCTACTGTTATGACCATCGAGTATGATCCGAACCGCAGCGCGCGCATCGCATTGGTACAATATGAAGACGGCGAGAAGAGATACATCATCGCGCCTAATGGAATTAAAGTAGGACAGATCATCGTTTCAGGCTCGGGAGTCGCTCCGGAAATCGGAAACGCTCTTCCTCTTGCAGAGATCCCTGTCGGAACTCTTGTTCACAACATTGAGCTTCGCCCCGGTCAGGGTGCCGCAATGGCACGTAGCGCCGGAACATTCGCTCAGCTTGCCGCCCGCGAGGGAAATCACGCTGTTTTGAGATTGCCTTCAGGCGAGACCAGAATGGTGTTGACTACTTGCCGCGCCACAGTCGGAACAGTGTCCAACGCGGATCACAATCTGGAGTCTTACGGAAAAGCCGGACGCAGCCGTTGGCTGGGTCGCAGGCCGCGTAACCGCGGTGTCGTTATGAACCCTGTCGATCACCCTATGGGTGGTGGTGAAGGACGTGCGTCAGGAGGTCTTCCTCGCTCTCGCAAGGGTCTTCCGGCAAGAGGATATAAGACACGTAATCCGAAGGCTACTTCAAACAAATTTATTATCGCAAGAAGGAAGAAATAAACTTAAGAGATTATGAGTCGTTCATTAAGAAAAGGTCCATACATCCAGGAAAGTCTGGAAAAGAAAGTTCTTGCTATGAATGAAGGTAGCAAGAAGAAAGAAGTCGTAAAGACCTGGTCACGCGCAAGTATGATCTCGCCTGACTTCGTAGGCAACACCATCGCAGTTCATAATGGCAATAAGTTTATTCCCGTTTATGTGACTGAGAATATGGTAGGGCACAAGCTTGGAGAGTTCGCTCCCACCAGAACATTCAGAGGCCATTCTGGCAACAACAAAAAATAATTGAATTATGGGACGTCGTAAACAAAGAATGGCAGAAAGGCTGAAAGAAATTAAGCAGCACACAGCAATAGCCAAGCTGAATGATGTACCTACATCCCCTCGCAAAATGCGTCTGGTAGCAGACACGGTGAGAGGTGTTGAGGTTAACCACGCCCTCGATCTTTTGAAATTCTCGAAGAGAGAGGCATCTATCCGTCTGGAGAAGCTTCTTCGCAGCGCAATCGCTAACTGGGAAGCTAAGAACCAGGATAACAGTAAGGAACTGGACAACGGCAACGTCATCGTGAAGACCATTATGGTCGATGAGGGACGTACGCTCAAAAGAATCCGTCCTTGTCCTCAGGGAAGAGCAGGAAGAATCCGCAAACGTTCTAATCACGTCACGGTGATTCTTGATGTAAAGAAACCAACAACAGTGGAGGAAAAATAATTATGGGTCAGAAAACAAATCCAATCAGTAACAGAATCGGTATCACCCGTGGTTGGGACTCTAACTGGTGTGGTGGAAATTATGCCGATAAGATAACCGAGGATTACAAAATCCGCGAGTATCTTGAAAGTCGTCTTTCCAAGGCAAGTCTTTCGAGAATCATAATCGAGAGATCGCTCAAACTTATCACGGTGACAATCTATGCCGCAAGGCCCGGATTCATCATCGGAAAAGGAGGCACTGAGGTTGACAAACTCAAAGAGGAGCTTCAGAAAGTCACCAAGAAAGATGTTCAGATCAACATTTATGAGGTCAAGAGACCTGAAATGGATGCTCGCATCGTAGCGGACAGCATCGCCCGTCAGATTGAGGGACGTGTCTTCTACAGAAGAGCCATCAAGATGGCCATCTCCACGACTATGAGAGTTGGCGCTGAAGGCATCAAGATTCAGATCAGCGGTCGTGTCGGCGGTGCCGAGATGGCCAGAAGCGAAATGTACAAGGAAGGACGTACGCCTCTCCACACATTCCGCGCTGACATCGATTACGCTCTTTCAGTGGCTAACACCAAAGTAGGAGCTCTCGGTATCAAAGTCTGGATCTGCAAAGGAGAACGTTACGGCAAGCAGGACCTCACACCTAACGCAGGCGTTGTGGCCAATGCTCGTGACCAGTATTCAAACCGTGCCGGTGGAGACAGGGACAACAATCGTCGTGGCGGAAGGGACAACAACCGCCGTGGCGGACGCGGTCCTCGCAAGCCGGCTCAGTCAGCTGATTCTTCGAAGTAATTCGCGGACAATTCTATAAAAAGCCGGTCGGAAATCAATTTCCGGTCGGCTTCTTTTGTTTTCTATATTTTTGCGCTATATTTGCGGGCTTTTTGAAAAGAAACATTTTTTTAATTCTTCAAATAATATGAAGTTTAACAGTTTAGTTATAGTTGCGGTTGCAGCGGTTGCTGTTGCCTGCACAGCGAAGGTCTCAGACACGACCACGCTAATCGGTACTTTTGAGAACAAAGTTCCGGATGAAGTTCACATTATGGTTCCTATGGAAGCCATCGACACCGTTGTCAAGACTGTCAAGAACCAATTCCAGTTTGAGCTTAAGACCAATCCGAGAGCCACGGGCACGGTTGAGTTTCCGGAAAATTCGGCAACTTTCATTCCTGACGGAACAAAACTAACCCTCGCCTTCAACGACGAGTCAGGTGTTGTCATCACTTCTAACAAGCCTAAAATTTCCGTTCAGACTCGTTTCAGTGAGTACACCACATGGTTCCGTGACTTTATGAACGGCTACAACCACGATGTCAAAGTCATTCGTGACAGTACCGCTTTGAGCCAGAATCAGAAAGACAGCTTGACAAACGCATACTATGAGAACTCCATCAAGGATTACGTTTCCCACAATATGGAAGTTCTCACGCTGAACAAGAACAATTACGTTACAAGCATCGCTCTGCAGAATGTCGCGAACGAACTTGAGGATGCCAAACTTGACTCGCTTATCGGGACTCTTGATTCCACAATCATCAAATCAGAGTACTGCAGAAACCTTGTCAAAGGCATCTATTGCAGGAAAGCCACGGCTGAAGGACAGCAATTCACTGATTTCGCTGTAGTCCAGACTCCTGGAGACACGGTCAAATTCTCCAAATACGTAGGTCAGGGCAAGTATATGCTCGTTGACTTCTGGGCTTCTTGGTGCGGCCCTTGCAAGAGAGAGATTCCTAACGTAAAGAACATTTATGACAAATATCACGGAGACAACTTCGACGTGCTCAGCGTAGCAGTCTGGGACGCGGCTTCAGCTTCGAAGGACACGGCCGCAGTCTATGGCGTGAACTGGAATCAGATCATCAATGCCAACAAGATCCCTACGGAGATCTACGGTATCGAAGGCATTCCTCACATCATCCTTTTCGCTCCTGACGGAAAGATTCTCAAGAGAGATCTTCGCGGTGAGGACATTGAGAAAGAGATTGCCAAGTACGTACAGCCGGTCGCGGGCAAATAGCCTGTTGTGACCGTTAGAGAGAAAATAGCTTTATTTCCACATTCCCCCGGGGTTTATAGATATTATAATTCCGAGGGAACTGTGATTTATGTGGGTAAGGCAAAGGACCTCCACAAAAGGGTGGCGCAGTACTTCGTCCCGGAGGAAAGGCTGACTGTAAAGACCAGAATTCTGGTCTCCAAGATAGCCGACGCGCAGTACTCTGTGGTGGATTCCGAAGCAGACGCCCTGCTTCTTGAGAACAATCTCATCAAGCAGTACAAACCCAAGTACAACATACTTCTGAAGGACTCCAAGACCTATCCGTGGATCTGCGTCACTTCAGACGAATTTCCGAAAGTGTTCCTTACGCGAAGAATCGTGAAAGGGAACACTTATTTCGGTCCATACAGTTCCGTAACTTATGCCAGGAATCTTCTTTCCTTCTTCTCGGACAACTACAAACTGCGCTCGTGCAACAACAAAATCACGGCAGAGGCCATCCTGAGGAAGAAGTTCAGGCCCTGCCTTGATTTCCATATAGGCAGATGCGGCGGCTGCTGTGTGGGGAAAGTCTCGCAAGAGGAATATAACGCGGATATAGCCGAGATTACGCATCTTCTCAAGGGCGGGGTCAATGAGATTGTACAGCACTACAAGAGCCTGATGCGACAGTGCTCCGATGCTTTGGATTTCGAGCAGGCCCAAGTCTGCAAGCAGAAGATTGAGTCGCTTCAGAAGCACTATTCCAAGTCCGTCATCACGGCAGCCTCTGACAGCAATGTGGACGTCTTCTCTCTGGTGACCGAAGGCAACGAGTCTTTCGGCAACTTCTTGAGAGTCAGGGGTGGAGCGATCATCCAATCTTTGAATCTCGGCTTCAAGGCGGCAATCGAGGAAGCTCAGGAGGCTGTGCTGAGCGAATTTGTGGCGGAGATTGAATCCAAGTTCGGCTCGCTTTCCAAAGAAATCATAGTTCCTTTCAAGCCTGACGTCGAGATGGAAGGCATCGTCTTCAAAATCCCCGTCAAGGGCGACAAGCTCACCCTGCTTGAACTGAGCACGAAGAATGCAAAGGAATTTCAGTTCAATTCCATTCGCCAGAAAGAGCACACGGATCCCGACCAGTACAAGAACCTCGTTATGGAGGAACTGCGTAAAGCATTGGGTATGAGGGAGTTGCCCAAGCACATAGAATGCTTCGACAACTCCAACATTCAGGGAACCAATCCTGTGGCGTCGTGTGTTGTGTTCCGGGATGCGGTGCCGTCAAAGAAGGATTACAGGAAATTCAAAATCAAGACCGTTATAGGGGCGGATGACTACGCCTCGATGAAAGAAGTCGTCAACAGGCGCTATTCAAGAATGCTTGCGGAGAATCCTGACGATTTGCCGCAACTTGTGGTGATAGACGGTGGAAAGGGCCAGTTGGATTTTGCCTATCAGGCTTTGGCGGAACTTGGCATCACAGACAGATTGACGGTGGTGGGGCTTGCCAAGAGGCTTGAGGAAGTGATCAGAGTAGGAGACCCGTATCCTCTTTTCATTGACCGTAACTCGCAGGCCCTCAAGGTCCTGCAGCAGATAAGGGATGAGGCTCACCGTTTCGGCATCACATTTCACAGAAGCCTCAGAAGCAAGGCCCAGATCCAATCCGCGCTGCGTGAAATCAAAGGTGTCGGAGAACAGACGGAGAAGCGTCTTCTGATGCGATTCGGCAGCGTCAAGAGGATCTCTGAGGCGTCAATCGAAGAGTTGTCAACAATAGTAGGCGCAGCGCTGGCTGCCAGAATCCATAATTCTATTACCAATGAAACTGAATGAGAAAAAGTTCAACACGTGGTTCTATGTGTTTCTTGTGACCGTGATGGTGGTCGCCAACATCTGGTACAGTCTGGTTGAGAGAAAAATTGACTTCCTCGGCACTTCAGTCACTCTTCTCGGAGTGATTTGCTGCGTTCTTTCGGCAACCGGCAACATCTGGACCTTTCTTGTAGGCCTGTTGCAGGTCTG
>JBAYFJ010000035.1:0-16652 GCA_041667245.1 Bacteroidales bacterium
CTCATCTTCGCCTGACCTGCGTCATCAAGGGCCACACCGTTGCGGACGAAAGAGTTATAGAGTTTTTTTGTCACCATATACTGTTCCCTGTCCAGCGATACCGAGTCAGCGAACACTGCCGCAACTTTCTTGTAGAAGTCCTTGTTCATAAAGATGTTGTCCTCGTGTTCCGTCAAAACCGGAGTGAGGGTGTCGACTACATCCAGAATCTCTTTGGTGGCATCAGATTCGGCGAGATTGAAGAGAACACCGTTCACCTTGCTTAGAATGTCGCCGGAAAGTTCGTAGGCAGCGATCACGTTCTCGAAAGTCGGAGTCTCCTTATTGTCTATAATAGCCTTCAACTCGGCCTCTTGCTGAGCGATACCGGCCTTCACCGCCGGAGCGTAGTCTGTCGTCTTTATCTTGTCGAAAGGCGGAAAAGCGTACTCATTGTCCCATTTCTGAAGAAACGGGTTCTTGTTACAAGCTGTGATAGCCATAATGGTGATTAAAAATACTAATACTCTTTTCATAATGAGAAATAATTAATGACATCTGCTTTTTACTTAACTATCTCGACTCCGGTGAGATCAATCAGCGTGAATTGCGCCTCGCCTTTGTAGCTGGTCAATATCCCCGTAAGGTTCACTTTGGAAGCGCCGCTCAGGATTGATTCGTCAATCTGAGTGTCGGCGAATTTGGCATAACCGCTGGAGCGCACCTGCACGTCTTTGCTCCCGAAAGTAAAATAATGGCTTACGGAATAAGCAGTGGCATTGGCTATAACCTTGTCCTTGATTGCGGAAATCTTGTTCCCCTTGTCTGCGGTGACGGCGTTATCGAAATTGCCCGCCTTCAGGTAACTGATGTAGCCGTTCTTGGACATAGCCCAAGTCTTGACGCCCCAAGTCTGGTCTGAAAGGAATATTCTGTTGGACATCGCGGTTTTGTCCGCATCAGGGTCTACATAAGCAAGGCAGAAAATCCGGTTGCCGTAGGTGAGGCCTTTGAGAGTCACGTACTTACCAAAGTTCTCGGATTTGAGAAGCTCAGAAGAAGAGACTTCGACAGGTTTGACAGGGTCGCTGAGCAGGCCTCTGAACACGTGAGTGTCTATGATGTACTGCACATTAAGATAGGTGGTCTCGTACTCACCCGACTCATCTTTGTAGCCAATCTGAAGCATACCGTTGTAGGCTCCCAGAGTGAGGCCGCTGCATTTGACGTAAACCCATTGTCCCAATTTGTAGTCATTGTAGATTCCGGTCTTGCCGAGTTTCAACTCTATTGCGCCAGTCTCGTCCTGAATGTAAAGGCTTTTGTAGATGTTGCCCGTCTGATCGGAAGAGATGACTTGCCCTCCGATGACCAGATCTTCCTGAATGTCCACGGGGGATTTGGTGCATAGAGCCTTAAGCTGAGCTATGGTCGTGTTCGGTGTCAGAGTGACGGGAGTGAAATCTCCCGGCTCATCGTAATCAAACGTGTAGACAGGCTCCCACTCGTCACAAGAAACGAAAGCCGCCAGTGCGAACGCTATCACAAAAAATATCTTTCTCATAACTTAGAATCTGAAATAAATGTTCAACATATAATTGATGCCGCTCATATAGAAATACTTAGGGTCGAAACGATAGTATCTCTCCTTGCTCACGGTGTCATTGACGAGTCTGGTCTGCTCATATCCCCCTGTCTTGACATCTTTGGTGTTGAGCAAGTTCTTGACCTGCAGGCTGAAGCCGAGCTGGTACTTGTAGTCTATGTACCACGACTTACCTACGTTGAAGTTGACAAGGAACTTGGTGTCGAATTTCTCTTGAGAGGCCATATACTCGATTTCCGCAGGCGTTGCGACTCCGTCAGGGCCGGAAACCGCCATATCGGTACGGTAAAGAGGGTTCATGTCAAGATAAGAATTGGCGAAGCAGTCCACGTCTGCGTCAATGAACCAGTAGTTCTTGTTCCACGCAAGACCGAGACTTGACGCAAACTGAGGGGTGCTCGGAACATAATGATCTTTGTAATGATCAATCACGTAGTTGCCTTGAGCGTCGGTCTTGTAATTGCCGGCATTGTCTTTCGCATAGACAGGATGGCTTTTCCAGAAATATAGTTTCTGGTTGTCGATGACGACCTCTGAACTGTTGTCCACCGTCTGGGTCATATAAGGATTGGACGTGTAGACGTATTTGCCGTAGCTAAGTACTCCCTGAACAGAAAGATTCTCGATAGGGGTCGGCACTTTGAAGCCGAGTTCAAGTCCGACGTGACGCTCGTTGATCCCGCTCATCGCAAAATTAGTGAAGGAGTTCTGAAGATCATCGTAGAAACTCATAACGTCTGTCTGATCGTTTATCCGGGTGTAGAAGCCGGTGAGTCTGACGTTGTAACCGTTGTAGGAGAGCTGGTAGTTCAGGTCTGCGGAGAATGTCTTGGTGGTCGTGAGATCAGGCACCAGAGAATTTCTGGTACGAGGCGAGACAAAGGCCTGATTGAAGGTCGGAGCATCCTCGAAATAGCCAACGTTGCCGTAGAATCTCATTTTGCCGTCCATCACGTAATTTGCACCGGCTTTGAATCCGTAAGTGAAGAAGTCTGATTTGTCCGACTCGCCCAAAGAAGTGATCACATTGCCTCTTGAGTCGTAAGTGGTCAGATTCTCTCCGTCCACCACGATTTCCTTGCCGCTTTTGTCAAGACCTGCGAAAAGGCCTTTGCGCACAAGTCCGTCTCTCCAGAAGTTGGTGTAGCCGGCTCTGGCTGCGATGTTTCCGCTGAAGTCGCCTTTGGAGAAGGCTCCGTTGGCCCAAGCCTCGGCTTTACGGACCTGAGAATAGTAGTCGTAACCGTATTTGTCTCCCTCGCCGAGAGAAGGAGCTGCGCCGTGAGCGAGATAGTAGTCAAGATCGTTCTGAATCTTTGCCGATGAAGTGTAATCCCTCTCCGCAAACTGATCTATATCCACATAGTATTCTCCGCCCAGCAGGTCAGCGAGTTTCTTGTAATTTTCGGTGCGGTTGATTTTGCCGTTCAGACCTCCCGTAACCGTGACCGGATCTGCCGGACGCCAGAGAAATGTAGCAGCGAGATTAAGGTCTCTCTGATCAACCCTGCGCTCTTCCTGAACATATTTGGAACGGAGCCCGTCCTCAGTAACGTTCATCCTGTTCACGTTGTAAAGTCTGCCCCAGTCAATGTGGGCGGTGGACCCGTAATTGTTTGTCCAAGCATCCTTAGCCCAGGCTGACTGAGAAAGGTTGTGACGTCCGTAATCGCTGTCCTCCATATAGAAATAACTTGGAAGATTCCTGTAATAATCAGGACGAGGGTCGGGAGCGTCATACCAGTCGAGCGCCGTGTAGCCGTTCTTTCCGAACCTGTAGAGCACTGTGGCTGAGGCCTCGAATTTGTCGGACGGGGTGAAGTCGTATTTGAGTATGGCGATCGGCTCGTGAGTCTTGCGGACTCTTGAATTGCGGACCTTGCCGTCCTGATAGCCCCAGTTGGAATTGTACATATTGTCACCCACAAGATCGTAGACTTCCTGGGTGGAAGCATTCTGCGCCCCTCTCTGACCGGGTGCGGCCATAAACACGAATCCCAATTTGTTGCTTTCGTCGAATCTTTTGTCGACTGCGGCATAGTAGGCGAAGGAACGGTAATAAACTCCTTTTATCCAGTCGTTTCCACCGAGCCGGGCAGACACGTTGAAAGCGTAGGACCAGCCATTGTCAAGCTCTCCTGAAGCATAGGAAGCCATTAGCCTCAATCTGTACAGAGCGCTGTTGGTAAGTGCGCTGAAACGATAGCCCGAACGCATTGCGGAAGCGGTTCCCATAATATTTGTCAGGCCGTTGTAACTGCCGAAGCCGTATTTCGAGACCTCGGAACCGATTGTCGACTCCTGAGTTCTCATTGCCTCGTTCAAGCCGCTCCACAGAGAGAAAGGAGAATAGCCGGTGACGGCGTCATTCATTTTAACTCCTGCGAGATAGACATCCTGTGACTCGCTCGAATAGCCTCTTGTTCTGAAACGGACGGAGCTGAAATTGTAGCCCGCAATGTTGTTGAACACGTCATTGGAGCCGAAAAGTATGGTCGGGTTGTCTTGATAGCCGGAGTCATCCATATCGAATTCAGAGAAATTGGCCGCATCCACCTCACTGACCGCCTGTGCCGGAGTGAGGGACAATGTGAACAAATTCTTTACATATCCGTCGTTCACGGTCACATTGACCTGTGTCTGAATGTAGTCTGTGGCATTAATTACCAATGAATAGATTCCGTCGTCGAGATTGGAGATGACAAAATTTCCGTCTTTGTCAGAGACTGTTTCCGAAATTAGCTGTGCGCCTGAGTAAAGTGTCAGACGGGCGTTCTCTATCGGTGATTTTGCCGCGCGGTTTTTCAGCGTGCCTTTCACTCCTCCCGTGTAACTCTGTGCGAACAGCGAAAGAGCGACCGTCAGGGCGGCGAGTGCTGTGAATATCTTCTTGAACATATTGATTGTTATTTACTTACGACTATATAGGTTGGATAATGATCGCTATAGCCATTGATAAAGGTGCCGTTTGAGAAGGTGCGGAAAGGCGTGTCTTTGTACTGTCCTTCCTGCTGGGTCATAAACGGTTTCTTGAACACTCTGCCGTAGAAGCCTTTTCTGTTGATCTTCTCGATTGTCAGTCCGTCACCGTCGGCGAGAGACTTGTTGACGAGAATCAGATCATAGATGTTCCACTCGCCGTGATAGGCGAGCGAGCCGTAACCGGCCTTGAGCATGGAAAGGAAAGGAGAGAAGAAATCCCTGTCCCCTACATCTTTGATCTGCTCTTTGCCGTGGAGATATTTCGCCATACTGTCATCCGTAGGGTTGTCGTTCATATCCCCCATAACCGCTATCTTGATTCCGGGGAATTCTTCCTCAAGTCTCATTGCCCTCTCGTAGATGATTTCCCCACCGCGGCTTCTCAGGTCGCCTCCCTTGCCTCCGATTCTGGAAGGCAGATGAGCCACGAAGAACGCGAATTCCTCACCGGCGATCTTTCCTCTGACCATTAGAATGTCTCTGGTGCGGAAATCCGCCTTCTGCTCCTCTGTCATCGAGAATGTGATGTCACTGCTGTCAAAGGTAAAGGGGATGGATTCGCTCGCCTCGAAAGTGAATTGGTCGGGTCTGTAGAGCAGAGCCACATCGACTCCCCTTCTGTCAGGACCGTCATAATGCACAATCTGATAGTCAGCGGCAGCAATCTCGGGCTGGTTCACCAAGTCCTCAAGGACGTGGCGATTCTCCAACTCGCTGACTCCGAGGATGGTGTGGAAGGTGTTGTTGTCTTCCGCCATAGACTTGATGACGGTGGCCATATTGTGAAGTTTCTTCTCGTACTTCGCATCAGTCCATTTGTTGGCTCCGTCAGGAAGAAATTCGTAATCGTTCTTTCCGTCATCGTGATAAGTGTCGAAAAGATTCTCCAGATTATAGAATCCGATGACATACCCCTGACTTTTCCGCTGTGCGCAGGCAACCGTCATTGATGCCAGCATCAGGAGGATGAATGTGTATATGATTTTTCTCATATATTGTTTGTTGTCAATTATTTACCACCACCAGCTCACCTTGGAAGGGTCCTCGGCCTCAACTTGGGCGGCGGATTCCTTTCCGATCTTGTCGGGCAAATTTACAAAAAGATCGATTCCAATCTTCTTTTCAAGCGCGTCAATCGACATTGAAAGGCTCGAATTTATGCTGGAGGAGGAGTAAGTTTTGTGCTCAAAATAAAAAGCGCACCCGAGAAAGCCGTTAAATCCTATTGTCGAATTTTTGCTGTAACGGAGAATTGCCTTATAATAGGCTGTCGGGACTGTGACCTTTTTGCCGTCATTGTCCAGAGCGTAATAAGCGCTGCCTTCGGTGAGGCATCCGGTAACCACGTAGACCGTGTCGGATCTGTTGGCCCAGGTCCTGAGCTGAGCTTCAAGGGTAGCCCAGATGGCACTGTTGAAGTTGTCGTTGATCTGCGGGGTCATATTGGTGCCGTAGAATGTCTGAGCGTTGGCATCGTAATTGGCGAGTCTGTCAGCGGATGCGCATTGATGGCCTCTCGCATACCAGCCGTGATTGCCTTCTGAGAAACCGCGGTACAAGACCGGCTGTTTGCTTGCAGGAAGGAGCGGGTCCAGAGCCCAAGCGTTAGTCCTGCTGACATTGCCTCCGATGTTCCAAGAGCTCATCGGGTAGGCGACCCATCTCGCCACCAGATTGTCATAGTCCCAATAATAGGAATAATTCCGTGTCTTAACGTTGCCAATCTTCATATCGTGAGTGAAGAAATCATAGGCGTCATCAGTCGGTGTCTCGGGAAGTTCTAACCAGCCTGAGCTTGCCGTGCTGCCACCCTCTCCACCTCCTTCTTCGCCACCTCCATTGGAAAAGCCTTGAACCAAGGTTTTGGTTACGGTTTCCCCGCCGGAGACCAATGTGATCTCAACCGACCTTTCGGCTCCCGTGGCATTTGCTTCGTAGGAAAGAATCACGTTCTTTGAAGATCCCGTGCCTGACGAGGGAGCGACAGAAGCCCAAGAGACCCCGTCGGTCAGCTTCAAAGTCCAGCTTCCTCCCGTCTCCACACTTATGAACTGGCTGCTTCTCTCTCCTGTGACCGATTCGTCGTAAAGAGACAGGGTTACTGTCACCTTGGCATCGGAATCTTTGTCACAGGATTGGAGAAAACAAGCTAAGCACACTGCTAATGCGCTTGCCATTAAGAGTTTGAATGATCTCATTAACTATCTTGGGATGTCAGGATTACTTTGCGTTGATGGCGAACATAACCACACGGTAGTTTGTGGCGCCGTCTTTGGTAGTGACAGTGATTGGCACATCGGCAGGCAATGTCATTCCTATGTCGAAGGTGTGGAGGTCAGCTTCAGCGGCTGTGATAGTGTAAGGAGCGATTCCCGTGCAGCCGGCATTGGCGGCAACGTCAATGGTCTTCACTTCCGCACCATTCATCTTGATGGAAAGGACCGTCTCTTTGTCTTTCCATCCATAAGCATAGAAACTGACTGAAGTCGAGCCTTTTGGAATTGTGATTGTGGCTGAGCCGGCACCTTTGGATTTGCCGATCTTCAGTATTTTCACATTTTCAGATCCGTTGACTGTGGCCGTCTCATCATAAGATGATTCTCCGGGCGTCCAGGTGACGTTGCTTGAATACTTTCCGTCAGAGACAACGCCCGGGCCTTTCTTGTGGCTCTCATAATAGCCGTTGATCACTTCAATCGTGGTCTCTTTGTAGACAGTGTGCTGACCGACTAATGTGACGGTGTCTGTCACAGCGAGTCCGAGTTCAGCGAAGGACTGGGCTTCAGCCGTGAATGAGGATTTCAGTCCATAGACATAGACTTTGTCTCCCGTCTTAGGGTCAGTGAGATCGAAATTGCCATAAGAGGCGCTTGCGATATTGGAGATCACACCTGTGAGTCTGTACCAATTGACTTTCTCGTCCGTAAGGGCAAGGAAATCTTTGATGGAGATGTTCTTGATGTCTGTAGGGGCATCGTCTCCGCCTCCTTCTCCGCCGCCTATCTCAACTCCTTTGCTGAAGTCAATTGCTGTGCCGGCAGTCTCTGAAACCGCAAGTTTCAGGTCGTCCATACGGTGTGCGCTGGCAAGATCCGATTTGATGTAGACGTATAGGGCAGATGTGCCTGAAGGGATTGTGAAAGTGCTTGAGGCGAGATCCCAGCGTCCGTTCTTGTAGCCGTTAGGGAAAGCGTAAGTGAGTTCGACCCACTTCTTGCCGTCATTGCTGACGTAAGCGTGGAATTCTTTAGGATCGAAGGTGTTGTCCTTAGCGTCATAGACATACTTCTCAGTACCGAATGACAGGGTGTAATTTAGGGCTGATGACAATGCTATGTTGCCGACCTCGAAATAAGAGTCTGAGCCGAAGAAAAGGTTGTTGACGCCTGATCCTTCATAGTCAGAATAATTGCTGTTTGAATTACTGTTGCTGCGGGCTGACATCCCGCTATAGGTGTAGGCAACCTGAGCTATTCCTGAACCGGTCGCATTGCTCCAGCAGTCGGACTGATCAAGGTAAGGATAGCTTGTGCCGGATGTTCCGAAGGTCTTTTCCGCAGCTACTTTGTCGAAGTCGTTGTAATAGATAGATGTGCCTTCGGCAGATCCGCTGCCCGCCTGTTTGATTGTGAGGGTCTTGGTGATTGTAGTGGATGTGAAGGTCACCTTTCCGGTTCTTTCTGCTCCGGTGTTCTCAAGAAGAGTGACAGTGACGGTGGCGGCTTTGTCAGAAGCCTTGCCTGACGCCGGGTCCACAGCAATCCATTCAACATCTGAAGCGGCAGTCCAGTCTCTTGTGGCGAGCACGGTGACTGTCTTTGTGGCGCTGGCCTTGTCTACTTCCATTTCGGATTCGGACACTGTCAATGAAGGTTCTCCGAAATCATTTTCTTCGTCTTTGCAGCCTGTGACGACGAGAGCCGTCGCGAGGATCGACATAAGTAAATTCTTTATTTTCATAATAATATGATTTTTAATGGTTGAAAAATTCTGTTACTGTTAAAGCCTTGTCTTGCAAAGATAAGAACTATCCTCAATTTTACCAACGTTTTAGTCTGCCATCTCTCAGATAGGTGCTTTAATGGCCGAGCAAAACTTGCCGATAACGGCAAAAAACAGCGTCTTTGAGGATATTTTCAGAGAAATGCTTGCCGATACACTCGTTGCACTAATAATAATCAACAAAGAAGCCGGCCAATTGCTTGGCCGGCTTCCGATTATGCTAAAGAGATGTGAATCTATTTTGTGAGATAGATTGCGGACAATCCTTCGATTGTGCCTTTGTACTCGCCTCTGGTGCAGATTAGTGAGACAGTGTCACCTACTTTGAGCCCGAGGGTAGAGAA
Source organism: Bacteroidales bacterium (assembly GCA_041667245.1). Taxonomy (GTDB): domain Bacteria; phylum Bacteroidota; class Bacteroidia; order Bacteroidales; family UBA932; genus Cryptobacteroides. The sequence goes on from JBAYFJ010000035.1 coordinate 8,914, forward strand.
CTTCTTGTTGCTTCCGCCGTAACCCGGAGCCATACCGTAAATGTAAGTCTCGCCTGTGGCGTCCTTGATGTGGAAGTTGCCATAAGCCTCCTTGTCAATCTTGGTGATCTCGCCGGTAAGCTTGTAGTACTTGGTTTTGTCCACCGAAGCTGCGTTGAAATCCGCTACTGTAGAAGAGAAGATGTTGAAAGCCGCATCAATGACAAGATTGAGATACTTGCCCTTGCTGCTGTTGCCGACATAATAGCCTGCGACGAAAATGTCGCTCTTGTCGGTGATCATAGCTTTCTGAGCGTCTGTCAGATCCTTGAGGCTTCCTTGGGTCGCTGTCGTTCCCGGAAGGGTGACATTGTAGTAATTGCCGCTAACTGAAAGATTTCCGTTGAAAGAGACATACTCGGTGAGGGTGCTCAACTTATAGGTGTCTGCAATACCGGTTACGTCTTTTGCAACAGGAGTTGCGAACTCTTTGCCGTTAGCCACGACAGTGACTGTCGATGCGGTTGCTTCAGGAATCACATAAGTGGTTTTGACGCCTGAGACGGTGACTATGTCACCCGGCGCTGCAACCTTGTCCGGTTTGTAGACATAGAGAAGGTTCTTTCCGTCTGACATAATGAAGCTGGTGCTGCTTGCTGCTACGACCGTGTCATTGTAAGCCACGAAAGAAGCATTGTCTGCCAAAGCAATAATGGTGGAAAGATCCGTGATGTCAACCGGAGCGCCTGCCTGAGCTACAGTCGTAGTGACTGAGGAAGAGGTGCTGCCCGTGGTTGACTTGTAAGTAATAGTCGCCGTACGAGTCTCGGTCTCAGTGTTCTCAAGAGCGTGGAATGTGACAAAAGTGGTGTCGGCCTGCTCATCGTAAGAAGCTGCTCCGAGCCAATCGGCATCTGTGGTCACTGTGAGTTTGGCACCGCTGACTACGAGTTTGGTTACGAAGGATGTGTCCCTGTAGTTAAGAGAGACCGCCGTAGGATCAACCTTTACGAGAGATTTCTTAATGCTGACAACTGACACATCCACCAATTCGATAACGCTGCCATAAGTAGTCTTTGGCCCTTCTACTGTGACCTCATCCCCAACCTCAAGATCCCAACTCAGGAAATTCATTTCCACACCGTTTTTGTCAAGAGTTCCATAGATGTACACTTCTCCCGTGGCATCCTCAAGATACCAGTTACCATACTGAGTGTTGGCGATCTTAGTGCAGATTCCGGTCACCCGATAAGTCTTGCCGTCAGCGCCGGCGATAACCTGAGCGCAGGTGGAAGGCTCGGCTTTTTTCTGACCTTGTATGACATTGATGTTCTGAATCTTGTCAGCACATTTGATCTGTACTGCGATGGTACCTTTACCTGAAAGAGTCTCAGGAGCCGTGAATGTGACTTTTGTCTCTCCGGCGTTGCCTTTCAAAGGAGAGATTGTGAGCCATTCAGGAATTGTGGTCTCATCGAAAGCCCAAGACTCCTTGGCCGTGACTGTGATGTCTGAAGACCCTCCGGTCATAGCGATGGAAACGAAAGACTTAGAGACCTGAAGCTCATCCAGAGTAGTGATTTCGTCATCATCAGAACACCCGACGGTGATTAGCGCAAGCCCCGCGAGGAGCGATGAAAGAAAATATTTCAGTTTCATACTATTGTCTGATTATGAATTAATTGAAAAAATATTTGATACCGATCTGAGCGTACCAGCACTGACCGAGTGTGTGGCTGAAAGTCCAGGTGTCGACACCGGGCTTAACAGCGGAAGGAGTGGAGAATGTAGGATAGCCTTCAGCGTCAACACCCTCATAAGTGAGGATACGGCCCGAGTTAAGAGTCGGATTCATATACTTGGTGACTCCCCAAGATGAATTGAAGATGTTAAGAAGATTCTGAACGTTGAAATTGAGCTGAAGAGTGTTAGTCGACTTTCCGATTTTGATTTTGAAATCGTGAGCATAACTGAAGTCAATCTTGTGAGCCCAAGGTGAGTAGACACTGTAAGCCTCTGCATATTCGCCCTTGTGTGAGCTTAGATAGTCATCGTTCTCGAGATAATTCCAGAAACGGTCCGCATCGTCCTGAGAGACGAATCTAATCTCATCTTTGTTTTTAGGAATGTAGAGCGCGTCGTATTTGTAGCTGTCACCGTTCATATCGTTGGTGTACATATAACTGTAGTTTGCGCCGCCTCTCCACGCCTCGTAGAAGAGAGAATAGTGGTTGTTGCACTTGTCGTTGATGGTGAGCGAAGCGAAGAACCTGTCAGGAGTAACGTACTGAGAGTTATGGAGTTTCGTGTTGTTAGGACCCTCGTATGTAGGGATGTAGGTGAATGCTGAAGAAGCATCAGATCCAGGCATACCGGTGAGTTCCTTTGAAACAGTGTGAGTGTAGGCAGCGGTGAAATTGATGCCTTTGACCGGCTGCATATTCAATGAAAGGCTGGCTGATCCGCCGTAACCTTTGTTCGTGTTGGTGAGCACGAAAGCATTTGGCATACCTACGACTTTACCATTAGAATTGGTATAGGTATATTTATAGGTGTCAGGATAGATTGGACGGTCGTCAGCGCCGTTGAATCTTGCGAATCCGTCGACAGGAAGAATGCTCCAGTCGGAAATGCGGACTGCGTTGATGGTCTTGTTGAAGATACCCTCAGCCGTGACGCTCATTGGGAATGGGGTCGGGAATGCGTAATCCACTGCGACGGAAGTCTTCCAAACCTGAGGCATCTTGAAGTCAGGATCTACGGCTGCGAAAGTGGAGCCGACAGTTCCGTCTTCAGGAGAAATCGATGTAGGATAGCCGAGAGAAGCCCATTTTGCTCTCATCTCTTCTCTTGAAGTGCAGAGATCACCAGCGAAACTTGCGAGTTTGTCATTGCCGACCTGAATCTTTCCGTTGTACTGAATCATACCTGAGTTGGTAGGCATATTCGTGAAGAACACGAGCGGGAGACGGCCTGAGAACAGACCTGAACCGCCGCGGACCTTAAGACTGTTGTTGCCGAAAACGTCCCAGTTGAAACCGATTCTCGGGCTTACCGTAAGATTGGCGTCAGGCCATTTGCCTGTGTCAATGTGTTTGCCGTTGTAGTCGAGATCGTAAACTGCCTGATTGGTCATAAGATCCTGATTGTCAAAGAACAGACCATCGAAACGGATACCGCCTGTGAGTTTCAGTTTGTCGTTGACGTTCCATTCGTCCTGAACATAGAGACCTGCTTTGTGGAAACGGACGCGGGCCGCCGGATTGTCAGGATCGGTATTGTCATAACCGTAGGTGAAGCAGACTGTCTCAGGAGTGGCTCCGCTAAGGAAGTCGTCAAGAGAGTTGTAACGATAGTAGCCTGTTCCGTTCCTCATATAAGAGTTGTCAGCCATCTGGTACTCATAAGAGAGACCTCCGGTGATTTTGTGTGCTCCGAGGTAGTAGGTCAAATCGTCTTTTGCGTTGATTACGGTGTTGTGCACGCCGTTGTTCCAGGTAAAGAGTTCATAACCAACTGAGATATAAGGAGATATTGTGCCCGTACCATCGAGGATGTCGATGAACGGGAATTCCGATGAGTTGGATCCTCTGGTGTCATCAAGTTTGGAATAGGTGACAAGCAGCTGATTGGAAAGTTTGTCGTTGATACGGCTGTTGAAATCCAAAGAGAAGGAATTGACGGTGTTATTCATCGAATACATCGAATTCGCGTAAGACATTGAGTACTGAGAGAAGCGGGCTTCAGTGGTACGTGTCTTTGCATCGGATGAGGATGCGTTGGCAGCGTTCCAAGACTTGTTGAGAGTGTAGTTGTAACGCAGAGCCAAGTGGTTGTTGTCGTTGATGTTCCAATCCAAACGGGCAAGAATCTTTCTGTTGCTCTCGTCCGCAGGGAAATCAGTGTAAGAACCAGTGTCGTAGCCATACTTGCTTTTCAGGAATTCGGACACTTTCTTCATATCGGAGATCTTCGTACGGGAGATGTAAGCGTCGGCGTTAGCGACTCCGTCCTCAGAAGCCTGCCAGCGGTTTACGACCGTTGGAATCTTGGACTCCTCGTAGTTTACGAAGAAGAAAAGTTTGTTCTTGATGATAGGTCCGCCAAGGGTGAAGCCGTAAGTGGTCGTTCTGTCCTTGTCACGCGCTCCTGAAATCTGGGTGCCGTCGACAGCGTCGCCGCGCATATTCTCATTGTTGTGATAGACGTAGGCTGATCCTTTGAACGTGTTTGTTCCGGATTTGGTGATGGCATTGACACCGCCGCCGATAAAGTTGGTCTGACGTACGTCAAATGGAGATATGACTACCTGGACTTCCTCAATTGCGTCAATTGAGATTGGGTTGCCGCCGCCCGGAAGGTTGGAGGAAAGACCGAAGTTGTTGTTGAAATTCGCTCCGTCGACCGTGAAGTTGGCTGTACGTCCGTCCGATCCGGCGAAACTCATTCCGTTTCCTCCGTAAGGGGACAATTTTGCGACATCCGTGATGCTTCTGCTGATGGTAGGGACGGACTCTATCTGACTTTTGGATATGTTGGTGGCGGCGCCTGTCTTCTCTACTGCGAATTTTGAGGAAGGTGAGGCCATAACAACTGCCGATGTCAACATCTGAGCGTCTTCCTTGACTTTAGTGTTCAAACTGAAAGTCTCGCCGAGTTCAAGAGTTACATCAGTGAATTCCTGGGTCTGGAAACCGAGGAAAGAGATCGTGACTTTGTAAGGGCCGCCGACACGCATACCGTTGATGACGTATCTGCCCTCGGCATTTGCCACAGTGGCATACTGAGTCCCTGAAGGTGTGTGGACCGCAACCACATTGGCACCTGCCAAAGGTTCTCCGCTCTCTTCAGTGATGCGACCCGCAAGACTGGAAGTGGTAACCTGTGCGAATGCAACAGAACCACATAGGAAGGCTGTAAAAATCAGCAATCCTTTTTTTAGCAATTGAATCATAGACTATTAGTTAAAAATAATAAGGTCAAAATTGGAACAAATTTTACTCGAAAGTCCTTAATACTTTGCGAAGATACGACAAAAATAGCTAAGAAATCAAAAAATTATATAAAATTTTGCAATGAGAAAAAACTTGTATATATTTGCAATCTACTTGTGGACCGATTTGACTGCTTGCAACCACGTTAAAAAAGTGCTAAAATGTTGATACCGGTCACAGATTGGCCGATTTTCATATCAATGTTTTGTGTTTTTTGTTTCGGCTCCGCAACAATGTGGGGCTTTTTTTGTGTGCTCCCTCAACTATTATAATATTATATGAATTACTTATTTACGTCAGAATCAGTGTCCGAGGGACACCCTGACAAGATTTCAGATCAGATTTCAGATGCTATCCTGGACGAGTTCCTTCGTCAGGATCCGGAATCGAAAGTGGCTTGCGAGACATTCTGCAGCACCGGTATGGTGGTCGTGATGGGAGAGGTGCGCTCGGAGGCTTACGTGGACATTCAGACCACCGTTCGCTCGGTCATAAACAGAATCGGCTACAACAAGGCTGACTATATGTTCGACGGCAATTCCTGCGGCGTGCTTTCCGCCCTCCACGAGCAGAGCGCAGACATCAACAGAGGTGTCGTAAGAGGCAATGCCGATGATCAGGGCGCCGGTGACCAGGGGATGATGTTCGGGTATGCGTGCAGGGACACGGAGGAATATATGCCTTTACCTTTGTCGCTGTCGCACAAGGTGTTGCAGATTCTCGCCGACATCCGCAAGAACAGTCCGGAGCTGATGCCTTACCTCAGGCCGGACGCAAAATCGCAATTCACCATTGAATATGACGAGGCCACGAACACTCCTGTCAGGGTTCACACTATTGTTATTTCCACCCAGCACGACGAGTTTGTCTCTGACGAGCTCGGAAAGATGTGCTATGCAGATGCTGTGGCTCAGTTCGGCCAGGACAAGGTGGATCAGGCTATGCAGGACAGAATCAGAAAAGACGTGTCAAAGATTTTGATCCCTCGTCTGATTGCCTCCCTGCCTTCTAAAGAGGCCGCATTGTTCAAAGGTGATTTCATTCTGCACGTCAACCCTACGGGAAAATTCGTCATCGGAGGGCCTCACGGGGACACGGGTCTTACAGGGCGCAAAATTATTGTGGACACTTACGGGGGCAAGGGCGCGCACGGTGGAGGAGCCTTCTCCGGAAAGGATCCTTCAAAGGTAGACAGATCCGCCGCTTACGCAACAAGGTACATAGCTAAGAATATGGTTGCGGCAGGTGTCGCAGACGAGATGCTGGTTCAGGTGGCTTATGCAATCGGGGTCGCCAGACCGGTTAGCGTTTTCGTGAACACCTACGGAACGGCTGCTCGTGACGCTGCCGGGAAGAAGTTCGATGACGGGTTCATCGCTTCCAAAATCAATGAGCTGTTCGATCTTCGTCCTGCCAAGATTATAGAGAAATTCGATTTGAAGAAGCCTATCTACGAGCCTACTGCGGCTTACGGGCATTTGGGCAGAACTCCTTACAAGGAGTCTGTCACAGTCATTTCAGGTGGCCGGAAGAAAGAGGTTCTCGCACAATTTTTCGGTTGGGAACTGCTTGATTCTGTGGACATAATCAAAAAGGCGTTCGGGATATAGCAGCGGCCCACTCCCGACTTGCTCGCGGGCTTCTCACGGCCTTACTAACAGGCTTCTCACGGCCTTACTAGCAGGCTTTAAGATTCGGCGTTTATTCACCGCGCTCAAGCTGGCGGCGAATATCCTTTTCCTTTATAGTCTGGCGCTTGTCAAAGACTTTTTTGCCACGCGCAAGAGCAATGAAAAGTTTGGCATAACCGTTCTCCGCAATGTAAAGTCTCACCGCTATAATAGTCAGACCTTTTTGCTTGACGGACTGCTGGAGATGCCTGAGATCACGTTTTTCAAGAAGAAGTTTTCTGTCGCGCAAAGGAGCGTGCTGCCCCCAAGATCCCCAATTGTACAAAGCCACATTCATTCCTTTGACATAGAGTTCTCCGTGATCAAAGTAACAGAAAGAATCAGCCAGAGACGCCTTGCCCGCACGGATTGACTTAATCTCCGTGCCCACTAAGACGATTCCGGCCTGATAGGTCTCAAGGAACTCGTAATCAAACGAGGCCCTCTTGTTGTTAATCTGTACTTTGCTCTTAGCTTTTGCCATATTCGTAAACATCTCTATCGAACTCTTCCGAGATGCGAGTGCAAAGTTAACACTTTTGCATCAGAAACATCGCACCATTCACTCTTTTCGTGGCCGACCCTACAGGATTTCGAGGGGGTCTGCCACACGATTCGGCCTCTCACGCACCTACAAGGCACTTTGCCGTGGCCGACCCTTTTCGGTCAACAAGTATCAAGCGAAGTGCCACTGAGAACGCTGGTTGATGATTCCGGAAAAACAGCCGCTACCCTTTGACAGACAGTCGGCGGTGGCCGACAGCTGACGTAAGTCGGCGCATCGCCCTGTGAAAATATCATTATGAGATACGATTAGCACGACAAGGGTGTAACCGACCCTCTTTTTGCTCCCCGTTCATCGATTGTAACATCACAAATCGCAGAATTCCTAATCCCGTAAGCAGAAAGGCCCTTTTTTCTTACCAAATCGACAAATTCTTAATTCCGTAAGAAAAGTACGGGGTTTTACTTACCAAATTGCAATATTCTTGATTCCGTAAGAAAAGTACGGGGTTTTACTTACCAAATCGACAAATTCTTGATTCCGTAAGAAAAGTACGGAGTTTTACTTACCGAATTGCAATATTCTTGATTC
>JBAYFJ010000036.1:0-16341 GCA_041667245.1 Bacteroidales bacterium
ACCGCATAGACTTTGTCGTAGCAGAAGTCATGAATCGATTTCTCGAGATCGGCGTCCTGCTCATCGTGAGGGTAGTCTCTCTTGACATCCTTCCCGAGTTCCTTGTTGAGCTCGATCTGGATCTCGCACTGCTTCTTGATTTCGACGTGGGCGAATTTGATAGCCTCAAGCATATCGTGCTCGCTGACTTCCTTCATTTCGCCTTCGACCATCATAATGTTGTCGTAGGTGGCTCCGACCATAATGTCAAGGTCGGCTTTCTCCATTTCTGAAAATGTAGGGTTCACTTTGAACTCTCCGTCGATTCTGACAACGCGAACTTCTGAAATAGGTCCGAGGAACGGAATGTCGCTCGCCGCCAATGCAGCTGAGGCGGCAAGCCCTGCGAGAGCGTCCGGCTGAGTGTCTTTGTCTGCCGAGATGAGCGTTATCTGTACGAAAACCGCAAGGTGGAAGTCATCCGGGAAAAGCGGTCTGAGCGCTCTGTCTACAAGTCGAGAGATAAGAACCTCGTAATCAGAGGCTTTCCCCTCGCGTTTCATAAAACCGCCCGGGAATCTTCCCGCCGAGTAGTATTTTTCTTTGTAATCTACTTGTAAAGGAAGAAAATCAGTGTCTTCCGCTACTTCTTTCGCGCATGTCACTGTCGCAAGGAGCATTGTGTCTCCCATTCTCACGACTACCGCGCCGTCTGCTTGCTTGGCTAATTTGCCAGTCTCGATTTCTATTATCCTTCCGTCGGATAATGAGACTTTCTTGTTGATAACGTTCATTATTGATCCTTCCAACCTGCCTCTCCCGTGAGAGTTGATTAATTATTATTTTTGTGTTCCTATCTATATCGTTCCTCAAGTGCCGTCGCAGGTTGATTTAGTCGCGGCCTGAGGTTGATTAAAATCAAAAAAAGGGATAGCCCGCAACGGGGACATATCCCTAACATTTCCTATCGGTCGATATTATCGACGGAGACCCAGCTCCTTGACAATATTTCTGTATCTCTCGATGTCGGTCTCCTGGAGATAATCCAGAATCTGACGTCTTTTACCTACCAGGCGCAGAAGCGAACGACGTGTTACAACGTCTTTTTTGTTCTTCTTTGCGTGCTCTGTAAGGTGATTGATACGGTAGGAGAATAATGCAACTTGACTCTCAGGTGAGCCGGTGTCTTTATTAGACTTTCCGTACTTAGCGAAAATCTCTTGCTTTTTGTCAGCTTGTAAATACTCAGCCATTGCAAAAAATTAAAGATTGTGAATAAAAAACTAATCCGCACTTTGCGAAAAAGCGGGGCAAATTTAACTATAAAATCCAATATTTCAAACAAATACCCCTATTTTTTCTGAAAACAGGGGCGTCGTTTTGAATTATTCCGAGCAGCGAGTCCCTGCGACTATGTCTTCAGGAACTGTCTCGACTTTCTTGAATTCCTGAATCTCGTCGTTCCCAACTGTCTTCCACACCATTTTCTCTGCTGTGAGTTTGACGACGAGATAAGAGTTGTTCCATTTCTGGAAAAACTGATTCGCATATTCTCCGCTGATCACCATTCCGCCCTCAGTGTCGTCCTGCTCCAGAGCAAAGGTGCCCGAGCTATGATGCGAGATTCCTGAATTCGTGCTGTCATAGATGTTGAATTCGCTCTCTGTCCTGTCCAAGGTAATGTAGAAGAAGGCGTCTCCGGCAATCTCCTCACCGTTGACTCTCGCAAGTTCCCAAGTACCGTGTGTGGTAGCGTAATTGATGTCCAAAAGTGTTTCTGAAGGTGTGGCGTCATCGCTGTCGCATGCGATGAGTGAGATCGCGCTCAGCATAATGACAAATGTTTTTAGAATATTCCTCATATTGTTACTTGTCTTTAAATCTTATTTTTATTGTTCTTTGAGACGGTGGAGTGTCAAGCCCTTCCATCAGTATCACGGCTTCGCTTTTCGTTAGCGACAGGCTGTCCGCCTTGCTTCTGTCCCAAGTGATCACGAGTTCTCCCTCGCATCCGGGTTCGATGGACTCAGGATCGGTCCTGAAAGAAATCCCTTTGGGAAGGAAATCTTTCTGAGCTGTGATTCTCAATGCCTTGTCCGAGGAATTGAGGCACACAGTCCTTTCCACGGCTTTGCCGGACGTCCTTTCAATCGTGACGGCGTCCCGTTTGAGCAGAAGCGCCCCTTTGGCGAAAGCGTAGTCCTTCGATTTGTCCGAAGACGGGATTATCTCACAATCCACTGTCAAAGCGGCGGAGGGCAAGACGTCCGAGAGTGTAGTGTAGACGAAAATTCTCTGATGAGTCTTGCCGAAATGCCTTTTCGGATTGTAGAAGGATTTCACTGTCCCTTCTGTTTCCTGTTTGAGAACTGTCACGGTCGACTCGGCCCTCAGGCAGGAGCAAGTGGTCTGAATCTTGGTTATGGCCGCTGCTTGGGCGCCTTTCCATACGAATGAAAAAGAGCAATCCGCAATCCCGTCGTCTTCCTTGATTTTCCCCAGGTCGCACACAGTCGAACTGAATTCGAGTTTGTCAGCTCCTTCGGCAAGTTTTGGACGGGCTATGCTGTCAAGTTCGCTTTTGGACAGGACTTTGAAATCGTTCTGAGCCGCCGCGCCCTGAGCGAACGCTCCTGCGAAGAGCGAAACCATAAGCACATATAAGATTGTCTTTCTCATATCCCTTTACAGCCAGCTTCCGGTGTCTCCTTCCCTTACTATTATGCTGATGCTCTGATCAACTCCGGATGATGTGATGTGTGCCGTCGTGGATCCGTTCTTGACCCCGGTGACTTTCATAACGCTGCCTGAGAATGACACGGTTGCGATTCCTGTGTCAGCCACGGTAGCGGAATATGTCTTTGAGGCTCCTCCTTCGAAGATAGGGGAGAGATCCTTCTGGGAAGTCGTTCCGACTCCCACTCTCACGTTAGGAATTCGCATTGGAGTGCCTCCGTCGGCAACTGCCAGCATAAGCAGATCCGCATCGATGTAGCCTTTTCCGGTCTTACCGCTGAATTTCTGTAGATTGACAGTGGAAGGTGAACTCGTGCCGTATTCTGCGAAGTAAGTGTAGAAGAATTTGTCTCCGGAAAGATACGGGTTCATCGTGTGGGTCGAGCTTCTGACCAGTTCAAGAAAATCTTCCCATCTGTAGTGCTTGTGAAGTTTCTGGGCGTAGGAGAGGCCCAGAGCCACTATGCTTGAGACGTGAGGACAGGCCATCGAAGTCCCTTCCATAAAGCCGTATTTCTCATTAGCCGGAGTGTCCAGCTGGCTTGATCCCTGCGAAGGTATGATGGTGGAAAGAATGCAGCCCTCGTTCTTTTGGTGATAGTCCATATCCCCGCCAGGGGCGAAAACATCAACTCCAACGCCGTAATTTGAATATATGGCCGGAGTGTAGTCCGCCGCTATGGCTCCCACTGAAAGGAAATCTTTGTAGCAGCCGGGATAGCCGACCATACCGCTGGATTCATTGCCGGCAGCGAACACGGCGATTCCTCCGTCAATAACGCCGTCCGGAGAGCCTGCGTTGTGGACGAAGTATTCGAGCGCCTCTTTCTCAAGTGCGCTTCCTTTGGACCAGTCGTCATCATTGGTGTAGCCTGCCGAGTTAGGGTAGGTCGCGTAGCCTGAATTGACACCCCAGCTGCACTGAAGCACAACGGCGCCGTTGTCGGCGGCGTATTTGATGGCTCTCGCCTCGTTGTAATTGGTGATTGAGTAGTCTCCTGAGAAGATCTGGCAACTCATTATCCTCACTCCGTTATCCTTGGTCGTGCCTCCCGCAAGGCTGCCGATGCCGATGCCGTTGTTGTTCTTGGCCGCCACCACTCCGGCCACGTGGGTCCCGTGACCCGTGTCGGAGGATTTGTTCCAATTGATGGAGCCGTTGTCTGAAACGAAATTGTAACCGTGCACGTCGTCTTTGTAGCCGTTTCCGTCTGCGTCTTTTCCGGCCAGAGCAACCTCACCCTCGTTGACCCACATATTGTCGGCCAGATCAGGATGCGAGTACATAACTCCCTCGTCGAGAATGGCCACGATGATGGAAGGATCTCCCTCACAGTAGGACCACGCGCGTTTTGCGTTGACATCGGAACCGGCCAATGAAGGGGTAACGATGTCCTGCTGCCCATTGTTGACCAGGTCCCATTGAAGTGAGGCATAAGGGTCGTTGTAGCGGTTGTCTTTGGAAATGTTGCCGACTTCGTCCAATGTGCTCTTTGTCAGTGCGATGGAAGAGCGCTTAGGATCGTAGACAGGTTTCAGTGTCTGAGAGAATTCGATTTTTTCCACGTTCTCGTTCTCTGACAGAGCCTTGGCGATTGCATCCAAGTCTTCTGAAGAGTCGAACTTGACCACGCACCATCTGTCAAGTCCGTTGTCGTAGGACAGGTCTTTTCTGATGCTGCTTTCAGGGAAAACTCTTTTTATGGTTTTCTCTGTTCCTGATTTGGTCGGGATGCCCTTGATAGCTCCTTCGATGTCGGCGAGGCCTTTCTCAGTGAGCTTAACGACCAGTTCGCCTTTTACGGCTCCCGCCGAAGTGCCGTAAATCCTCGCTCGATTCAGTTCCTGATTGCCGTCAGAAACCGAAAGCTCGCTTTTCTCCGAGCAGCTTATCATCGTCAGAGCGACGAATCCCGCAAAAATATATTTCAGTTTATTCATATTTCTAACTTATTTGTTTTTACGCAGTTCTTCTCTTTTTGCGTAGAATTTGTGATAGTAGTCGAAATTCTCCGGAATGTTGGTGAATCCGACTGCGTTCCCTTCTCTGTCGCGACCTTCCTGTACGAAGACCAGAATGTCGGCATCCCAATCCATCAGGTGAGGGTGGTAGAGAATCCAGTCAGGAATCTCGCCTCTGAGCTTATTGAGGTTGAGACGCATCTCTCTTGCGTTAGGGAGTACTTTGGGAGTGCCAACCATTGATTCAGGGAGAGTGTCTCTGACACAGTCTTCGAGGGTGTATTTCTCGCTGTAATTCTTCATATCCGGCACTGTTCCGTGGAAATAGTTTACACCTATTTGAAGAGTGTCAAGCTCAGCCCATTCGAACAGCCTTTCCGGAAGCTCCTGCTCAAGTCCCACGTTCTCGTAGACCGTGTTGGAGAGATCGTAAATCTCGTAGATGCGGTTGGTGCTCAATGAAAGGAATTTCAGATTAGGGAAATTCTCTCTCGTTATAACATCAGGCACCGTTGCGAAATTGTTGCCCGTAAGATCGAGACTCTCAAGATTCTTCAGTTTGGCGAGTTCGGGAGGAAGCTCCGTCAGTCCGTAGCTGAATAGATTCAGTCTCTTGAGGTTGGTAAGCTTGGTGATGTAGGTGCCGAGATTCAGGTGAAGAGTCTGAGAGTTGGAGTTACTCATAAATGTAAGTCCTTCTGCCTTAGTCAGATACTGCACTTCGTACGGAAGCCCTTCTTTGGTGTCGAAAAGGAAGAATTTGACAGACCTGACGCGACCTATCTTGTCCGGGGTCACCCCTTCGTCGGTTGATTCCCAGATGTCGACTCCGTTCCAGTAATTCAGATTCTCACTGCTGTCGAATTCTCTCCAGACATTCAGATTTCTCTGGATGGCCAGAAGAGCGAGGGAGTCTCCCTGTCTGTTGTCTTCTATCTTCTCTCCGGCCGCTTGTTTGATGACGATTACGTCGGAGCGGTCGAGCTTTTCGCCGTTTTTGGCCACAAAACTGATTTTAGCCTCTCTGTCCCACGGTCTTGTGTTCACTTCCCATTCAAAGCGCATATTAACGGTTCTCGGACGGGATCCTCTGTCGAGGTCGATGTCAGGCTGCTCAGTGCGCACCCAAGTGACAGTGTCAGGAATCTCCACAGTGAAGTCCACGTTGCTGCTCACCTGAACGTAGAAGTACCTTTTGTCTTTGACCGCATAGTTCTTCAGCTCGACCGCGGCTTTTGAAGAGACGATCTCTTTGCTGTAGCCGCTTTGATTGACCTGAAGAGTGGTCACTTCTTGATTGGAGGAAGTGAAACGAATCGTGGCGTTTCTGAAATCATTGGTCAGAGTCGTGTCCACGATGATCTCGCAATGTGCGGTACCGTTTCCGTTAGCCGGGGAAATCATAATCCATTCCGCTTCGGTGGTAGCGACCCAGCCTTTGTCTGAAGAGACTTTCACGGCCTGTGTTCCTCCTTCTGCGGGAAGTGTGATTTCTGTAGTGTCAATTGCGAATGCTTTAGAGTTCTCCTCCTCTTTGCATGAGGAGATTGCAATCGCCGTTGACAGAATAAGGATAAAGTATATGATCTTTTTCATTTCCATTTTCGTTTAGTTGTCCAGATCCAGATAGTCGCAGTTTCGGATGTCCTGAGTCCTGTCATAGAACAGATTGAACGCTCCGGCCTTGATGTAGTAGCAGATGTCGGATGCATCGAACACGATGTTCGGGTTGTCGGCAATATCAAGATAATAGATAAGGTAAGAGATGGTCCGGTCATTGATCTTCCGGAGATCGTTGGAACCGATGTAAAGTGCTCTCAGTCCTTTGTGGGCAGAGATTCCCGAAGGCCATTCCTTGAGGCAGCGGTTTCCCTGGGCGTCTCTTTGGGCTCTGATGATCATCACGGTCAAGCCGGAGCAGTCAAGAGGACGGTATGGAAATGCGCTGAACCCGTTGTTGGACAAGTCGATGCCGTTCAGATAAGGAAGGGACACCCCGTCGAAATCGCCTGGGAGGGCCGTGATTCTGTTGTAACTCAAGTCGAGACTCTCCAGATAATAAGAGTATTTTCCGGTGAAGGATTTTTCAGGGAAAGTGGAGATTTTGTTGCCCTTGAGCATCACTTGAAGTATTCTGGACTCTGTTCTGTTGATGACCGCCGGGTATTCCGTAAGGTCGTTGCCTTCCAGATTGATCTGGGTCATCTGCATAGTCTTGAAGTTGGTCTCGTCATCGAAGCCTGTGATGTCGTTGTAGGAGAAATTCGCTGTGCCGAGGTCCTCGCCATCCACTCCGCTGAACATATTAGGCACTTTCGTAAGTTTGTTGTAGGAGAAAGAGAGCGTCTCCATATCCACGAATCCGCAGAAGTAGCCGTCATCTCCGAGAGGAATCTCCGTGATTAGGTTGTTGTCGTACATCAGCTGTGACGGATGTACGTCTTTGCCGAGAGGGTGGATCTTTGAGATCTTGTTGCTGGTCAGTGATATGAGGCCGAGTTTTGTGAGTTTGTTGAAGCTCTCGGGCACTTCTTCAAGATTGTCGTTGTTCACGTACAGCAGTTGAAGGATTTTGTTCGCTGGACCTTTTGCCAATGCGTCAAGACCTTTGTAGATTTCGCTTGCCGACCATTGCTTGTTCTGGCTTATGTTGAGAGAGACAAGCGCCGGAAGTTGGGTAATGGACATAGGGAACTTGGTCATCTTGGGGCAGTTGTACACTTCAAGGTCGGTGAGCCCGGTCAATTCCTCCATTTCGTCAGGCAGTGATGTGATTGTGCTGTTGGCAATGTCGAAAGTCTGAAGATTCTTCAGCTTGCCGATTTCAGGAGGCAGAGAGGTCAGCTCGTTGCAGATGGTTCCGAACTGTGTGTCCGCTTTTGTCTCCGGCACGTCCGTTTCCCACGGGGCCTTTCTGTCGTCGTTGAGCCTGAGACCTCCTGGAAGAGGCT
The DNA here is from genome assembly GCA_041667245.1 of Bacteroidales bacterium. GTDB lineage: Bacteria > Bacteroidota > Bacteroidia > Bacteroidales > UBA932 > Cryptobacteroides. Next base: position 7,629 of record JBAYFJ010000036.1, read on the forward strand.
TATTCAGCTCCACGTAAGCTCTTCTTAGATTCGTTGAAAGTCCTCTGTAAGGATTGCCGTAGAGGTGGTCGAGATATTCCTTTCCCAAGGCCATCCTGTCTGCGGCCAATGTGCCGTTGACGGCCTTTCCTACAGTTGATGCGATGTATTCGTCATTGTTGTCGTTGTGAGAGCCGATGTAGAGTTCGATCAACTCGGAGAATTGTCCTATGGCGGAAGGCATTGCGCCTTTGATTCCGAATTCGCTGATGTTGATCAGAGCAACCCTTCCGTTTGAATGGAGTTGAACCCCCGGCTGGTCTCCCCATAGATCCACGTCTTTGTTGAAGTCCCAGTTGGCCCCGTTGGTGTAGGACTGTCCGTGATATGCCCAGTTCGGGCCGTCAAGGGCATCCCAGATTTCCTTCAGAGCGAGGTAGTCCTTAATATATTCGGCGCTTTCGTTCATTTTGATTGGGACTGTGGCCTCTGTGGTGGCATTGTCCGTTACAACGAAATTGTACTTTTCCGTTGACGGAGTGGAAGCGACTTCCAGAACCGCCTTTGTTTTGTTGCGGGTGGTGTAGGAGGTAACTCTCCATTTTCCGGCTTTGATCGGCGGAATGGTGTCGGTGACGAGAGTAGAGGTCCGGTAGCCCGTCCCTGACTCATCGAAGTGAATATCGAAGGTGGTCGGGAGGTTGTTGAACGTAACGGTCTCCGAAGTGCTCAGTTCTCTGAGGCTCAAAGAGACGTAGGCAATCTCATCGAAGGTGTACTTGCTGTCTTCCGCCTTTGTCACGACGTTCAGATCTTTGGTGAAAGTAAATTTGACGTGGCCTCTTTCTGTGGCTGTGACCGTCAGATTCTTCACAGTCAATCCTCCTTCCGTAATGTGAATCGCCGTGTTGTCTGTAAGCTGCTCAATGAAGACTTCGTTGTCGAGTTTGTCGTAAAGAACGAAAGACTGGATCGTGTAGTCTCCCGTCACGAGTTTGAGTTTGGCACTCCTGAGGCCGAATTCAGCGTTGGCTTCATCGTGTGCGCTAAGAACGATGCTCTGAGTGATTGTGGTGTTGTTGTACAGAAGCGTGACTTTGATTTTGCATGCATCGGAAAGGAAGTCCAGTTTGTCGTTGGACGCTTTCGTGCTTTCCTGAAAGGAAGCTTCTTTGTATATCTTGAATTGTGCGTACCCGTAGCCGTGGTCGCGGTTGTCGACTGCATCGTCATTGGTGCAGCCGCTTAGCGAGGCCAGACATATAACCGCGGATAACAGCAGATGTGTTAATTTCGATTTCATTCTGTCAAATGTAGCTTTCTAAATATATTACAGTGGTATTTATTGAAAAATACTGAGGGCTTCATCAACGATTCTCTGAAGCCCTCAGGCTTCTTTTTCGGATTCTATTCAGTGAAATCCTGTTTGCAGACGAGAACGAACTGAATCACTCCCTCTCCATTTTTCATCACGATGACTCCCTGACGTGGCTTTGTGTAGCTCTCAGCGTCCATAGTGACGAGAACGTTCTGGTAGCCGCCTTCCATTGCGAGCCAAGTCTTGTCCTCATCTGAGATGACGATCTGGTCTGAACCGTCCTGGTAGTTGTACAGGATCGCCGCCATACCTGATGCTGAAGCATTGTTGTAGGTCAGCAAGGAGACGAGTTTGCTTGCGCATCCGTATTTAGCCGCCATCTGTGCTCCCAATTCGGTGCTGGTCTGAGAGACAAGCGTTGCTCCATATTGGCCGGCGTATTCCGGATATTGGAATGCGAGACCGTCCACGGTCTGGCTTGCGAGAGCGACATTATAAGGCTTGAATTTGTCTACCAGCTCATCTCCGTTGGTGTTGACCATGTCAGCAGTCAACAAGTCGGCTGTGATCAGTGATTTAGGCACAACGACAAGCATTGCGTTGCGGGATGCGGTCGCGGTCTCCGCAGAGATGCTGAACTCGTAGTCGCGTACTGCGCCGGTGCCTGTCACTTTAGGCTCACCGATTTTAATCCAGGTAGCGTCGTAGACCGTCTGATAAGTGTTGTTGTCCATAACTCCGTACCAACCGTTGTCGTACCAGATAGGGACGATCTTGAATCCTTCGGAACTACCTTTGACGGAGAGAGTGAATGAATACATAAGTGTCTCATTCTGATTAAGATCCACGCTTACAAACTTGCCGTCCTGATTGAATTTCAGTCCGTTGTTGATCGCTTTGTTCAGAATCATCATATTACGGGATCCCGCAGCTTTCACAGTCAACTCGAAACGGGCGGTGTTGTCATTCTTGTCGGTGATCACGATCTTGTCGCTCATATCGTCAAGAGAATAGTTGTCGTAGTTGGCGAACAACCACATCTTGTCGCTGAGTCCTGCCTCACCTGTGGTGGCGAGAGCGTGGTCGTCATTGTTGGCAATCCATCCCGGGATCTCCATATTCCAGTCGAAGTTGGTCTCAATGAAGAGATTGGTCATATATGACAGACCGTTGTCGCTCCATACGAGACTGATTTCGCTGACTTCGTCTTTCAGAGAAGAGTCTTCCTCATTCTGCTGATAGAATTTCACAGTGCGTACGTTGGCCTTGCGGGTCACAGTGGCAAGAGGCTGGGTGGTCTCGTCCATAGTGATGTTGATCGTGGCCACGTCATCTGTGAATCCCCAGTCGGCGTCGGTGATTACGTAACTTACTGTCTGTACGCCTTCGACTCCTGAGATTGACGACTGCTCGTTTCCATCGCTGTCGATGAATTTGAGCCAGACACCGTTTTCGACTGTCAGTTGCCAAGAGGCCTGAGCCTCGAAAGACAATGTCTTCTTCTCACTGGAGATTTCTCCGGACACATTCCCCTGATTGTCAGGGAAAACGATCGGATCCTCGTCGCTGCCGCAGCTTGTCAGGGCAAAAGCCATTGCGCAAGCAGCGAGACTTGAATAAAGAAATGTTGTTTTCATGATAAATACTGTAATATAATTGGTTGTTTATTTTAAAATCCTTCTCTGAGTATCCTTTCCGCTTCTTCATCGGACACCCATTCCACCATAGTGAGGAAGGTGCCGATTCCGCCTACGTTGTTGACGTAGCAGTAGTGGTAAAGCACCGCGTAGTTCTTGCATGTGTCGTAGAACGAATCGTAGGACGGGCTTGCGTAGGTGCGCATCCATCCGTCGCCGTAAGGATAGCCCAGAGCGACTCTCACGTTGCCGAAGATGTTGTCTTCTCCGTTGAGAGAGATCCTCGGCTTGAGAGGATCGTCAGTGCTGAATTTGATGCTGATGTCGTAATTGTCTCTGAACGTGTCACCGTCGTAGAGCAAGTCTCTGAGAATGACTGAGTTCTCGTTGTCAGGATCGATTTCTGTCTTGATCAGCTTGTTCATCGAATTGGCATAAGTGTAGAGGAATGTCGAAGAGACCACTCCATAGCCCGTGAAGTTGTTGATGTCGAAAGGACAGCATTTCTGGAAATAAACTCTCGTCTGAAGGTAGTCTTCGTAGAGTTCCCATTTCACTCCGTCAGGCTCTACCAGACGCAGAGTCACTTCAAGAGAATCGGAGTTCTCGAAATTGGCGTAGTTGCTTTTCATTTTGACCACGCCCGCTCTCTCTCCGGCCTTTATGGTCACTGAGTTGGACTCGAGATTGTAGTGATAGCCCTCAATGGCGTTGCTGGTTTTGTCTATTACTTCCACACCGAAGGTCCTGTCGTAGTCGCAAGAGGTGGTCGATGCTATTGTGACGTCGAACGTCTCTCCGCTTTCAAGTACGGGACAGGTGAACAGGGTGTCGGAAAATGCCACATATTCAGGTCCTTCGTATTCTGTGTATTCCGCATCACAGGCAACTGCGATTGCGGTGCTCACCGTAATGAAGGAAAGAATTCTAAAGATTTTTTTCATATTGCTCATCCTTGTTATTTGTTGCTTTCGTTCGGCTGTATTTCAGATCCGGGAGCCTCAAGCTCGTGTTGAGGTATAGGCCATACGAACATCGGGTTGTCTGCGCTGATTTTCAGTGTGTTGCCCGGAGCGCTTGTGAAATCCTGTGATTTTCTGGTGAAACCGAGTCCCCATCTTTTCAGATCCTGAAGTCTGAAGCCTTCCATATATAGCTCTTTTTCTCTCTCTTCTTCGATTGTGCTTCTCCAAGAGTCTTCAGAGAGGGATGTGGAACCGTAGCTTGAGTATCTCGCCATACATAGTTTCGTGATGTCGGCGGCTCCCTGTGAGTACTGGCCTTTTTCGCAATACGCTTCCGCTCTGATGAGGTACTGCTCCGCAAGACGGAACACTTTCGGCATATTGACTCCGAGAATGTAGTTCTTCAGGAAAGTGGTGTTGCCGGGGTATTTTATGAGCATCGGCCACGTGAGTCCGTGGGAATAGCCCGTGGTGGTGGATTTGAAGTACGCATTGTAACGCAGGTCGGAGTTGCTGTAAAGATTGAGCGCCGAGGTTGCAGGCACATAGTCGGGCTTGTAGGAAGTGTAGTCGTAATTCTGAAACACCGTTCCGAGGGCTCCGCCGTAGGAAGTGACAGTGAATCCGACTTTCCAGATGACCTCGTAAGCGCTGTCGTCAGTCCACATATATTGGAAATAGCTTTGCGTTGAGGAGATGCTTGTAGTGGCGTTTGCCAGAGAATAGACTTTGTTGCTTATCACTTCTGTCGCATGGGCGATTGCCTCGTCCCAGTTCTGCATATACAGATAGACTCTCGCAAACAGTGAGTGTACTGTCCCTATTGTAAAATAGGTTGCATTGTAGGTGTCGTACTCAATCAGGTCCTCCGCTGCTTTAAGATCTTCAAGGACAAGCTCGTAGGAGGCTTTTAGAGAAGCTCTCTTTGCCTGTGCTTTCTTTGAGTAGCTTGTGGAAAGCACGACTCCCAGTTCGTTCTCCGCCGTTGCGGGATCGTAGGCTTTGCAGAAGAGTTTGATCAGTTCTGAGTAGGCGAGCGCTCTTGCGAAGTGAGCCTCACCTCTGTAGACGTCCAATGCATCGAAGTCGTCTTGGCTTGAAAGTGTTGCCTCGACTCTGTCTGCGTTCTCAAGCAGAAAGTTGCAGCGCCCGATAACCGCATATAGTGCCGCGTAAACGTTCTCGACATCGCTGTTTGTTGCGAGTATGTTCCAGTTCCAGATGTCTCCATAGACATTGGTGTTGCCTTCTACGGCGTAGGCGAGGTCGGTCTGAAGGTCCGGTGCGAGGGTGAGGGCTCCGCTGAAAAGAGCGGAACTCTTGAGAGTCGCATAGATTCCGGTCATCGTCTGCTCCGCATCTGAGAGGGACTGCATTGCCTCGTCTTCCGGAATTGAATCTTTCGGAAGTTTGTCAAGGCAGGAAGTCGCTGACAGAGTGCAGGCTAATAAAAAGAAAATTATTGTTTTTTTCATATTTCCCTGTTGTTTAGAATGTTACGTCAATGCCGATTGTGTATTGGCGGGACATAGGGTATTGCGCCGCATAGATGTTCGATGTCCCTTCAGGATCGAGACCTGTGAACTTGGTGAATGTCAGCAAGTTCTGGCCCTGGACATAGATGCGCGTCCTTGAGATGCACTTGGTTTTGCGTACCAAACTTTCCGGCAGATTGTAGGAAAGGGTGAGATTTTTCAATCTCAGGAACGATGCGTCCTCAAGAAGGCGTGTGTCGAACTGGGTGTACTCTCCATAGCGAGGTATGTCTGTCACGTCTCCCGGTTTCTGCCAGCAGTTGAGCAGACGTTTGGACTGATTGTAGGAGGAGAATCTACCGTTGCTCTCATCGAAATAGCGGTCATTGTTGACCATCCATCTGTCTGCCACCCAGCTGAACTGAGCGTTGAGGGAGATGCCTTTCCAATTGAGATTGGTGCCGAATCCGCCTGCCCAAGGAGCCATATAGCTTTTGCCCACGAGCACTTTGTCTGAATCTCTCATCACGTTGGTGATTTCTCCGTCTTTGGTGTACCAGAGCGGGTCTCCGTTGATCGGGTTGACCCCGGCATATCTGTTCATATAGAAATCGCCTGCGGATTTGCCGACTACGAGCTTTGTGTTGGTGTTGCTGTACTCGTACTCACTGACTCCGTTGTACAATTCCGTGATTTTGTTGAAGTTGTAGGAGACGTTGGCGGAAAGGTCCCAAGAAAAGTCTTTAGTCCTGACCACATTGCCTGTAAGAGCGAGTTCCGCTCCTCTGTTGACCATAGCTCCTACATTCTGCCATTCGAATCCGATGCCTGAGTTGGTAGCGTACGAAACCGGTACTTCCATAAGCATATCGGTGGTCTTCTTGTTGTACAGTTCTATGTCTGCGTTGATTCTGTCGATGAATCCGAGGTGGAAGGCGAGATTCGTGGTCCAGAGTTTCTCCCATCCGAGTTTTTCGTTGCCTTTCTGAGTAGGAGCCACTCCTGCGTCGCCCATATAATCGTAACCGCCGCTGACGAGTGCCAGATGGTCATAATTAGGTATGGACGAGTTTCCCGAGGTTCCGGTGCTGACTGCTACCTGAGCTTTGTTGATCCAATCGGGAAGATTGATTGCCTTCTCGTTGCGGACGTTCCACATAAAGCCTCCTGACCAGAATCTTGCCCAGCGTCCGTCTTTTCCGAAACGGGAGGAGGCATCGGTTCTGAGTGAAAGATCTGCGTAGTATTTGTCAGAGTGGTGGTATTCGGCTCTTCCGAAGAATGAAAGGTAGGAATATGAGGAATACAGATCGCTCCATGATTTTGCTATTGTTCCGCTTGAGATGTTTGTGAGGAAGTCGTTGTTCTGTCCGCTTGTGGAGATTGCGAATCCTTCGTATGAGTAGTCCACGCCTTCCTGACCGAGCATAAATGTGAGTCCGTCTCCGTTGGAAAGAGAGGTGGAATAGTTCACCGTGTTGGTGACCGAAAGTGTCTTGGTGTCTGTGGCGCTTCTGCTCGCGGTACCTGAGCCGTTGTTAGGTACATAGCTTGGCAGGGACTGTACGAATGCCGTAGTGTGGAGAAAGTCCAGACTGAACTGAGAGCGGACGGTGAGTCCTTTGACAGGTGTGAATTCCACGAACGGCGTGAGCATCAGTTTGTATTTCTTACGTGAGAGAGGATTGTTCTCAGCCCACTCCAAAGGGTTCTGGTTCACACCTTTCCAACTTCCGTCGCTAAGAGATGCGAGTGATCCGTCCGCTTTGTAAGGAGAATAGTAAGGAAGCATGAATCTGGCTGCGGAGATAGGGGTCACAAGTGTGTAGCTTCCTTCGTCAGCTTCCGCATATTTCTCGTAGGCGAGCATTGAGTTCACGCCAATCTTCATCCATTTGGCCGCCTTTACGTCAAAGTTGGCGCGGAAGCCGAATCTCTTGAAATATGAGTTGTACGCTGTGCCTTCCTGATCGTAATAATTGCCTGACACGTAATAGTTAACGTCTTGTTTGGCTCCGCTCACGGACACATCGTAACTCTGCATCGGGGCATTGTTGTTGAACACTTCGTCAATCCAGCTAATGTCTATGCCTTCCAATTGACTGTAGTCCATTCCTTCGTTCAGTCCTATCATCTTTTCGTACTGAATGCGTTCGGATGTGTTCATCATATCCCATTTGCCGTAAGCCATCTGTGAGATGCCGGCTTGCGCGCGAAGGGTTATGGTTGGCTTGCCTTCTGCGGCTTTGCCTCTTTTTGAGGTTATGATGACGACACCGTTGGCTGCTCTGGCTCCATAGATGGAGGTCGAGGATGCGTCTTTCAGCACTGAGATGTTGTCTATGTCGTTAGGGTTGATGGTGTTGAAGTCGGAACTTGAGATCGGGGCTCCGTCCAGAATGAACAATGGTGAGGTTCCTGAATTGATGGAGTTGGTTCCTCTGATGGCGAAGGTGGCTGACGCGCTCGGGCTTCCTGAACTTGAGAGTACTGTCAATCCGGGGACTTGTCCTTGGAGGGATTGGTCGAAACTTGCCGCGGGGGTGTTTTCGACGATGTCTCCTTTGACTGACGAGACGGAGCCGGCGATGGTGCCTTTCTTACGAACGCCGTAGGCGACTACGACGACTTCTTCAAGAAGGGATACGTCTTCTTTCAGCGTTATGGTCTTCGGAAGGTCGGTTAATTTCTCTGCCTTGATCTCCAAGTCATTGAATCCCATATATGAGACTTTGACTGTGACGGGGAAAGTGACGTTACTAAATTCGAAGTTGCCGTTGAAATCTGTTGTGACGCTGCTGTTGATGACTCCGTTCAACGTGAGGACGGCTCCTACCAGCGGCTCATTTTTTGAGTCTACGACAACGCCTTTGTAAGATTGAGCGTTCGCAGTGAATGACTGCGAGAGCGCTACAACTGCTGCAAGAACAAATAAGTAGTGCTGTTCTTGTGAAAAAAGGTGGCTTTGGCATTCTGTTATTTATAATAATTAATGATTGATCGAACTATAACACCCTTATAGCGTCGCATAGTGCTGGTGTGCGGCTCTAAAAAATATGTCTCTTTTGAAATATGTAGAAATAAGAAAAAGAGATAACAATCTGTCAGCGTATTAATTTGCGCTGCGGATTATGTTTCTCCAAACATCAGATAGAGATCGAGGATAGACATACGATTTTCTGATCATTTCTAAAAAAATGCTAGTTACTTGTATATGCTTGCAAATATAATTATTATTTCTTTAAAACAATAGAAGTTGTTTTTTTTCACATAGTTACAATTGAAAAGTCCTGCCGGGTTTCTTCTTATTATTCGTAACATTTTGATTCTGATTACTAT
>JBAYFJ010000037.1:0-16007 GCA_041667245.1 Bacteroidales bacterium
AGTCCCGCTATCGCAAGAAAAGCCACAAGAAAAGCCCTGAAAGAAAATTTCATAATAATAAATGGTTATTTGCCCGCTAAGATAATACAATAAAGACCCGCGACAAAGAATATGAACATAAGAGAAAGCAGTCCGTAGACCTTTCGGGAAGACCCTTTGAACTCTTTCCAGACGAAGACTCCCCAGATTGCCGCAATCATAGGAGCTCCCTGGCCCAATGCGTAAGACACTGCCGCTCCGGCCTCTCCTGATGCGATATAATTGAATGCGGAGCCGAGACACCAGATCGCTCCTCCGAGCATTCCGACAAGATGCGTTTTGCCATTGCCCTTGAAGTACTGTCCGTAAGTAACGGGCTCACCTTCAAACGGTTTCCTCATTACAAGAGTGTTGAAGACGAAATTGCTGAGCAGAACGCCGATGGAGAAGACGACCATAGCGGTGTAAGGAGTGACTTTTCCGACCGCCGGAGACGCAAAGTTAACGCCGTCCATTCCCTTCTGTACGAAGAAATAGAAAAGCGACATCAAAATGCCGGCGATGAAGGCCAGAATGATACCTTTGCGGCTTTTGGACTTGTTCTCCAGACTGCCGTCAGCACCTTTCTTACCCGATGCGATGCCGTTGAATATGATCGCCACTACAACCAGTGCGACTCCGAGGAAGAGCATTATAGGATCGCCTTTGGACACTCCCCCGAAATAATTGAAGAACACTCCGAGGACCAATGCCAGACCCACGCCCAGAGGGAAAGCCACTGACATTCCGGCCAGTGAGGTCGATGCTGAAAGCAATATGTTGGAAGCATTGAAGATCACGCCCCCAAGAATCACCCAGCCGAGACTTGCCGCTGAAGCCTGTCCCAAATCCTGCACAAACGGACGGCCTTCGCTTCCGAAACTGCCCATTGTGAAAGCCAGAATCAAAGAGAAAATGAGCATTCCGATGACATAGTCCCAATAGAATAGTTCATATCTCCAACTTTTGGCCGCGAGTTTCTGAGTGTTACCCCAAGACCCCCAGCACAACATTGTCACGAAGCAGAAAATAACTGCAAGTGAATAACTGTTAACGACAAACATAGCTATTAATTTTTAATGTGAATTTTCGATTTAAATGAAGTATATAAGGCTGGAAGAGCCTCGTTCAACATTATCTCGTTTACCTCTGGAGAATTCCTGTAATAGATTTGCACATTTGAAGGTCCTTTCACGCGCCTCAGGCCCTCTGAGAACACCGTGTCACTACTCTTAACTTCATTTTTGTCAACCAACCGACAATCTCCATTCTGACGTCTGACAAGTTTAAGCCCCGCAACTTGCTGCCAAACAGCCGTCTCCCAAACATAATGTTTTCCACCGCTTCCATACCATTCATCCGCACTTCTCGACAACAGCCCCAATGAATCAGAAGGGGGCAACGGCGAAGTTAGATAATTAAGATAATCGGGTCTGTCAGAAACAGCTGTCATGTTAAAAACAAGATAATTCTTCAAACAATCATCCATTCCCATTATCCAATTCAAATCCCTTAAAGACCAGAATGTGTTATTTACCCCCTTGTCAAAAGGGCCTTTTGCGGTGGCGCAAGGATACAAAGCCAAAGGGAGTCCGCTTTGCAGGACTCTTGTTGCCGCTAACGTGTCTAAGGCTATGTTCCATTCAAGAAAAGAGTTTGAAGACGAACCTGCGCAAAGGTGAATTCGGGCAACTTTGTTTTTTATCAATTCCGGCTCTCTGTTGAACGCGATAGCCAAAGGACGACAAGAACCCGTGGAAACGACTTCGATTGGCACATCAGAACCGCGAAGAACGTCTAAGAAAAGGTTGATGCCACTCTGCTCAAATTCAGAAGCCGTCAGCTTTCCGTCAGTCAAAGAATCCAAAGGCGTAAAAGGAGAGCAACCACAAGGAACACTCTTGTCAAACAAATAGTTCAACTGAGAAACAGGGACGAATCCGGGATCTCTTAAAATGGAATTATCAGAATTAATTTCTCTAAAATGCTGAGAGACATCGAAGACAACTGCTTTTAAATCAATATTACTTAACGCATAAGGAGTTAGCAAATCAAAATTGTCACCGATATCCTGTCCCGGAAAATACAAGTCAGAAATAAGGACTACCGGCACCGTTGTGTCTTTGGTTATCACCCCGACAAATCCTCCGTTGCGAGCGAGATGGAACGGAAAACGAGTGCTGTTGTTAACAGCAACCGTCTGTACGGAGTAGTCTCTTGCATTACTATCCGCATTCACGCCATCAAAATAGCATTTCATCGAATAGCATCCCTCCGGCAGAAATGACAAATCTATCACTGTATCTCTTGCGTTTTCAGCAGACATTACACCCACATAGAAATCGCCATCTTTCCTACGAGCGACTGCCAAATTCTTTCCGACCTCACCGAATAAAGGAATTGTCTCGTCCCAAGTAGTGGGAACTTTTCTGAGAAATGGAAGCCATGGAGAATTTTCATCGTATTTGGAAGGGCTGTCCGATATCATTTGCAAAGGACTTTCATACACCACATACATGGCCATCTGATGACATCTGGTTCCTTGGCTCATAGGCTCCTCAGCATTAATTCTAAACTGTTCCGGCTGAACATTCAACATCGCCCCCGGCGTGAAATCCATCGCCTCAACCCACTGCCTTAGAAATGGAATGATAAGTTGATGAGAAGGCGTTGCCCTATTGCTCCACTTGTCGTATTCCAATCCAAGGACTCCCTCCCTTGTCATAAGGTTGGGGTACATAGCGCTCAAACCGTCACTCGGATAAGAACCGTGCAAGTCGACAAGCAGCTTTTTCTCAGTGGCTTTTTTCGCGACTCTCTCATAGAAAGAGAGCATTTTGGCATCGTTCCTATCCATAAAATCAATTTTCACACCTTTCACGCCCCACGAAGACATCGTGTCAAACGCCTCCTCCAACTGCTTGTCAACATTAATCCACTTCGCCCAGAGACAAATCCCAACGCCTTTGTTCTCAGCATATTGGCATATCTTTGGAATGTCAGTAGCAGGATTCAATGTCAACAAATCATCCTTGGCTGACCATCCTTCGTCAATCAGAACATACTCAAAGCCGTGTTCTGCCGCATAATCAACCATATATAAATACGTCTGGGTGTTTATGCCCGCTTTGAAAGAGACATTATAGATGTTGTTATGATTCCACCAATCCCATAAAACTTTGCCGGGCTTAATCCAAGAATAGTCAACTGTTGTTCTGTCACTTAGCAGATAGATCAACTCGCTATGAAGCATTTCCGCATCTTTTCCTTTGTCAAAGACTCCGGCTACTCTCCAAGGAAAACTTCTTTTTGAAGTTGACTTTACGACATAATCATATCTTGAGGTAGCATAAATCTTGTTTGTCCCGTCAAATAAGGATTCTTCTTTAGGATAATCCGCCGAAACATAATCAAACCCCTCCCCATTGGGACGAAGATATGAACAAGCATAATCACGGACATTGGCCTCAGCAAGCAGAACATTACAATTCGAAGTCTCAACCATCACAGGGACAATTGAAAGAGAATCTTTCGGTAAATCGCTCAATTTCCTCAAAGTGTAATTTTCCTCAAACCAATTCTGTAAATTTTTCGTCAGCAAGGTGTATGACAAACAATCTTCTTTGAATCTGAAGCCTGACTTTTCAGAACCTATTTCCTCAACTGAATCCTTCTTTCCGACAAACCTGTATGCAATCCCGTCATTATAAGACCGGAACTCCAAATCATACCTGCTATAAGAAAAAACAATTTGATTATACTCCTCTTTGATCTCTCTCATTTTCCTGCTTACTGAGGGAACAACAGTTGAAGACACACTTTTCCGGACAATCTTAGGGGTTTGTTCCAATCCTGTCCATAACTTGTCACCCACCTTTAATGAGATTTGTTCTGTAGTAAAGATTAAAGTCCCTTCCCTAAATAGAGAATAGCGAAAAGCGTTTCCGGCATACTGTATTTCAACGACATTCTTCTGATCTGGAGAACGCAGCGTGACCGACTTGTTCACGGCTGGAAGTGAAATGCAAAAGGCCGACAATAAAACAGTCAAAATAAACCGCTTCATAATCATTTCCCTCTCACTCTATTCACCAATGCCATTTTTGCTTTCTCGACATCGGACGGATTGACAATCAGGTACTCATCCTTGCCTTTAGGGTCTTCGTTAAAGGTAGTAACGCCTTTACCGTCAACCGATATGGTACCTTTTGCCGAATGCCTGAACAAACTTCTGTCCTTGTCTATGGCATCGAAAACGGATGTGAGATCCCATGAAGGCCTGTCGTAAGGCATCGGCTCATAACTCATATAGGCGACACAAAGCGGACTCGCCTCAGGGACTCCGAAGTCATTCAATATACTCTCGTGAGGATAAAGAATCTTTTTGCCTATCTCGAAGCCGCTGGCGACAATAGGCACCGGACATTGGGCGAACACAACGGTTGCCTCTTTCAAATCACATTTGATGTTATACTCGGCGAAAGGCTTGCCACCAAGATACTCTCCGCCCATAATATTCAGAGACTTAACCTTCTTTTTCATAAGTTCCTTCCCAGAAAGAGAGGACAAGTCATCGGGGCCGGAGGAAAGCAGTCTGCCGATATTCGTCAAAGGGCCCACCGCTATAAGAGTCACGCTGCCGTTCTTTGCTTCGGAAAGCAAACGGCGCAGTTCAACATAACCCTCAGGGATCGAGGCATCCAGCGTTCTATTTGGCTCCATGATCGGTTTCCCCTGATATGTGGCATTCAATGTGGCGAGAAGATACTTGTAGTCATCCGGAGTCACGCCGTTGTAAGCATAACCGATGGGCATATCGTCAAAGCCGTTATGCCTGCAAAAAGCATCAACGAACTCCACGGAATGAGGGTTGCATTTGCTCAATATTATGCCTCTGAAATCAATAGTCCCCTCTTTGGCGTAATTGAGCAGCATCTGAAGAGCAAGCACGTCGTCAACGTCATTGCCTAAATCAGTGTCGAAAATCACTACCGGCTTGTCTGCATGCCCACAAGATTTGGCACATCCGCAAGACTGGAATGAGAGAATTGAAAGGCTGACGATGATTGACAAAATAACGGTTTTAATTTTCATAATCCAATAACTATTTTAGTGTGTAATGTAGTGAGCGATCGCTTTGTATGTCATTGAAAAGAGATTGTGGGATCTGCGGGTCCTTCACCTTCTTCCCAACTCCCACATATCCGAGAGCCGTGTAGCCTCCGTTGATGTAATTCGTGTTTGCGAATCTTACCGAAGGCAGATTACCGGCAGGATCCAGAATCGAGAGAGCCACAATATAATCGCCCACAAGCAAATCCACGGGTTTGAGTCTCGATGTTATAGTGAATACATCAGGAGGTATTTTGTAGACTTGAAGGGAATCATCCCATTGATCGCCAGGAAGCCATGTCCGTATGTCGACACCATCAAGCTTCTGTCCCCATACTTTTTTCATAGTCGCCGCGTCCAACAGCGACACCTCGACCGGCCATTCATAATAGAACGGCGATGATCCGGTGTTCCGGAGCGAGAAACTCAGATTCCAATCTTTTCCCGAAACGATCTGAGAATCATAGTCCGCCTCGGTCAGAACAAACCGGTAACCAAGAGCTTTCTGAATGTCCCGCACATTGTGGATGACCTCGGGATCCTTAAAATCGGTCCAAGTCACACCTCCGAGATGATTGCAGTGCAGATTGCGTATCTGATTGATAATTAGAGCGTGAGTGGAAGAATCCGAAACACAGTCCTTGAAACTGCGGAAACCTTTGGTGTAAAGACTTCCCCAGTTCCAAGTGACCTCGCCCCCGATTACCTGGGTCTTCCATCTGTCTCCCAAAGCCATCATAGCGTTGTACCCTCTGTCAATTTCCTGGTCTATGGCCCAAGAGTCCCAATAAATGCCAAATTGATAATCCTTGAACTCATAAGCATATCTGACCATCACTTTCTTGTTCTTGAAGGCCTTCGAGAATGCGTCTCCGAGTGTCTTTTCCAACCCGTCCACCCAAGTTCTGCCGTAAACATGCCTCGGTTCATCGTGCGGAGGCCAGAATGTGGAAAGGTCCGGGTCGTGTTGTTCTCCCCATTCGCCCACTATCCCCATCTCAACGTATGCCACGCGCGGATCGTTGTCCCAAGCCTGTCCCAATTTCCTGACCAGATTCTCCACCCTTTTAGGAAAAGCAGCATCGAAATAACCACCTGTGATTCGGGTCAGCGAATCATCTTTCTCCAAGTAGCAGGCCCACTCGCCGGGAACGTTCTTGTACGGAGCCTTTTCTCCCGGAAGATCCTTCGGCCAGTGCCATCCATCCAGACAGTCTGGATTCTTCGGATCCGCCTTCTTGCCTCCGTGCCAAGGTTCCACCCAAACTATATAGGCTCTCGGAATGACCTTAACATTGATGTCCTCAACGCCTTTCCACCTGTGATTACTGTATTCTATCACTTTGCTAACGCTGTCAGAGGCATTGTTCTCCAT
Organism: Bacteroidales bacterium; assembly: GCA_041667245.1. GTDB lineage: Bacteria > Bacteroidota > Bacteroidia > Bacteroidales > UBA932 > Cryptobacteroides. Next base: position 6,506 of record JBAYFJ010000037.1, read on the forward strand.
CTTGTCCCACTGCATGTATTCCTTGATAAGAGATCCGTAAGGATAGGGATATCCCTCTCGCACGGCATCCTGCCCCGGAGCGTAGAATTCCCTCAACCCTTTCATCGTGTTTCTCAAAGCAGGCTGATATTCCTCCATTCTCACCCTGACGCGCCGTCCGGACATTTTTGCGTAATAACCGGACTTTTCGGCACCTGAGCAAGAACAGAGGAATAACAAAACAAGTAAAACGCTATTTCTTATACTCATAATGAAGCGTGTGATCTGACTGCAGGTCATCAAACTTATCGATAGGTATTTTGTACTCTTTTGCGTCAGCACCCACACCTATATATCCCATAGGCTGCCTTCCGCCGTTCCAATAATTGAACGCTGCGAATCTAAGTGAAGGAAGATTTCCGGCAGGATCAAGGACAGAAATGGCGATTGCATATTGGCCAGCCTTCAAATCTGACGGTATGGTCACGTCTTCGCTTATCTTATTGACAACCGCTGCCGTCTCATAAGTGTTCTTGTCTGCGTTCCAGTTGTCACCGGGCATCCATTTGGACACCTGAGGAGAAGAAAGAGTCGTTTTCCACGCCACCTGTTTGGTCGAAGGATCAATCAATGAAATTTCGACAGGCCAATCGTAGTAAAAAGGCGAGGAGCCGGTGTTGAGCACTCCGAAAGAGACATTGAATTTCTGTCCAGGCTCAACTCTGGTTGGATACCTGAAATCCTTTAGAACGAATCTGTAACCCATTATCTTCTGCATCTCTCCGGCATTAGCGAGAAAAGCGCTGTTGTTGAAATTGGCCCAAGTCACGCCTCCCAGATGATTGCAATGCAAAGCTCTTATCTCGTCATAGATGGTGTCGTGGCTCTTGGTCTTGGAAAGACAGTCCTCAAGGCTGCGGCACCCTTCCGTATAAAGGCTGCCCCAGCCCCAAGTAATTTCTCCTCCCATCGGCTGGGTCTTCCATCTGTCACCGAGCTTCATCATCTCAGTGTAGCCGCGGTCATATTCCTCATCAATACCGAAAGAATCCCAATAGATTCCATACTGATAATCCTTGAAATCGTAAGCGTAGCGGACCATGACTTTCTTGTTTTTGAAAGCTTCCTTGAAAGCGTCACCCAGCACTTTCTCAATGCCCGGCACCCACGTTCTGTTTGCAACGTGCGTGTCTTGATAGACAGGCCTCCAGTACGTAGTGACGCAAGGGTCGTGCTGCTCGCCGAACTCTCCGATTAGCCCCATTTCGACATAGGCCACGCGAGGATCATTATCCCAAGCCTCCCCCATCTTCTTAATCAGCTTTTTCATTCTGTCAGCGAAAGTCTGGTCGAAATAGCCTCCTGTAGTCGGGGTGTTATTGTCAGAAGAAATGGTTTCCCCAGGGAAATCGGAAGGCCAGTGCCATCCGTTCAAATCATCAGGATTGTCAGTGTAAGTGTTTTTAGCGTATCCTCCCTCGTAAGGCTCCATCCAAACGATGTAAGGGCGAGGAATCACTTTCACGTTCTCATCCTCCACGCCTTCCCATCTGTGGTCGCTGTACGAGATTACTTTGTCCACGCCATCACTCTCCACGTTCTCCATCATATTCCATTGCATATACTCTTTTATTAAAGAGCCGTAAGGGTAGGGGTATTGAGAACGCTTGGAGTCGTAACCTGGGCCGAAGAACTCTCTCCAGCCTTTCATCGGATTGCGGAAAGCGTTGTAGTACTCATAAGGGGTCACGGTGACATAACCGTCCTTGACGATGGTGGATTCCGAGACCGGATTGACAGGATTGTCGTCTGAGCCGCCGCACGAAGACAGCAGGCTCAGAACCGACATCAAAGCAACAATTCCAATAAAGTATCTTTTCATATTTACTTATTAATATCCAGGGTTCTGATCAGCATCCGTCATAGCGTCATTGCTGTCGATTGCCTGCTGAGGTATTGGGTAAAGATTGTGATGAGAATCAATGTTAATCTCAGGATGCGCGGCCTTTACCTGATCAATCAGCTTGCCGAAACGAATCAAGTCGAAACGTCTGTGGTGCTCGCAGCAAAGTTCGTGTAATCTTTCTTCAAGAACAACACTTGCGAACTGATCCTTAGTCAAATTGTCGGCAGAAGTAATGTTTTTCAGCCCCGCTCTTTTACGGACGATGTTCAGACAATCGTACTTGTCATTTGAAGAATCGCCGATGTCATTCAAAGCCTCAGCTTTCATCAAGAGCACATCCGGATAACGAACCATAATATAGTTCAGAGCATCATCCTCAATCTCAGACCCATATTTCTCATCCCTATATTTCATAATGCAAGGAGGATTCTGGGCAACACCCATATACTCAGTGCAGAAGAATGCCTCACGACGCTTGTCAGCCTTGTCATAACTGTCGTAAAGGTACTGTGTTGGACCAAAACCGCCCCAACCGAAACCGCCGGCTGTAGGTCCGCCACCTCCGCGAGGTCCCCAGTAACTTGACTGAATACTACCCTCAAGTCCCCATTTGCCTGAATGACTGAACTGGACTTCGAAGATGTTCTCGATTTCCTCATTCTTGTGCGCCGGGTCAAATATATCCGCATAGTTGTCATACAGACTGAATTTGCCGATAACCTTGTTCAATGCCTTGAGCGCCTCGTCAGGCTTGCCCCACTGAAGATAGAAACGGCCGAGAAGAGCGTTTGCCGCATAACTGGTCGCACGTCCTTTGTCAGAATCCGGCCAAGTGGCAGGAAGAATCTCCGCAGCCTCAGCCATATCCTTTACTATCAACGCATAGACATCGTCCGCCGACACTCTTGGCTTACTGATTTCATTTCTGTCTATTGAGGCGGATGTCCACATCGGGACGCCTCCGTAAGAAGCTACGAGATCAAAATAATACAAAGCCCTCAGGAATTTTGCCTGAGCGATCATCATAGTTCTGTCTGAAGAAGAGACAGGCGCCGATGAAGGCATATCAATCACCGTATTGCATCTCTTGATTCCGTCATAAGCCCAGATGTAATGGACTCTGAAGAACTCGTGAGAAGAAGAATAGGTGTAGAGCATAAGCTCGTTGTAGGCGGCCCAACTTCTGTCGAAAGGCTCCACCTCATCCGTGCCAAACTCATTCAAGGTCATTGTGTACTTACCGACATACAAGTCCTGCAACATAGCGTAGGCGCTGTTGACTGCCTTATTCCAGTCAGATGCAGAAGAGAAAGAATTCTCAGGGGTCAACGAGCTCTTCGACACCTCGTTGAGGAAGTCATCGCAAGATCCCAACACAAAAAGCATCGCGACCGAGCAAAGAACATTTAGTATCTTTTTCATAATCATTTCGATTTTTCGCTAAATTAGAAATTAAATGAGACACCGCCGATAAAAGCTCTGGCTCCCGGATAGGTGTTAGTCTTGTCCCAAGCCTCGACGTCATAGCCTGTGAATTCCGTCCAAGTGGCAAGGTTCTGAACTGAGAAATAGACTCTCACGCTGCTGATCTTTGATTTATCCAAGAGATTGTTAGGCAGAGTGTAACCCAACTCCACATTCTTAACTCTCAGATAGTTGCCGTTCTGTAGATTAGCGTCGGTGCCGTCACCGTTGGAATACGGAGCACCGATGCGAGGAGCGGGATACTTGTTGCTCGGCCTCTCGATTGTCCAGTAATTATTGTAATAGTCCACGCTCATATTTCCCCACAGATTGTATGAATCCTCATATCTGAGAAGAGAGTTCATAACCTTGTAGCCGAGAGCGTAATTGACGAACACGGAAAGATCGAAATTACCCATTCTGACATTGCCGAAATTAAATGTGTTAGTCATACCTCCGTACATTCTCGGGGTGCTCTGACCGGCGAAATCTCGATCCTCGCCATTAATGACGCCGTCCGCATGCTTGTCCTCTATCTTCCTGTCACCCGGAACACAACCGTACTTGGCAGCCTCGGTAGCCTCGTCAATTTGCCATATCCCTTCAGAATGAAGCAGATAGAACTCGTTGAGAGAATGATCCACGAATATGCTCTTGTCCACATCTTTCTTCCCGTCATAAAGCTCGACCACGTTGTTCTTGTTGTAAGTGAAGTTGAAAGCTGTAGTCCACTGGAACATAGAGGTGTTGACGTTCACCGAATTGATGGAAAACTCTATACCCTTGTTGTCAAGTTTTCCGATATTGGTCAGAGAACTCAGGTAGCCTGACTCTTTCGGAAGAGGAACAGTCCACAACAAATCGCTAGTGCGCTTATAGTAGCCTTCGATGGTGCCTGCGATTCTGTTTTTAAAGAATCCGAAGTCGATTCCTAGGTCAAGCTGATTGGCTTTTTCCCAAGTCAGGTTAGGATTGGATATGGAAGTGTAGATAGCGCCTACCTGCTTCTGCCCGCCCAAGACGTAATCGTAAAAATAGCCACCCTCACCGACAAGCGCCGCATACTGATAATCGCCGATCTCCTGATTACCAAGCTGTCCGGCGCTGACACGGAGTTTGAGGTTGTTTACAATAGGCGAGTCTTTCAAGAAAGGCTCTTCCGAGACTCTCCATGCGAATGCCATTGAAGGAAAATAGCCCCAGCGATGTCCCTCAGCAAATTTAGAGGAACCGTCAGCTCTCATAGTGACAGTGGCCAGGTAACGTTCTTTCCAATTGTAAGTTGCTCTTGCATAGAAAGATGCTAAAGTAGATGCGTTGGCATAGGAATAATTTGGGCCGTGCGTGGCGGCGCCTCCAAGATTGTTGTACTTGGTAACGTTGCTCAATCCTTTGGAATCCGCGGTCGCATCCTCGTAAGTACTGCGGGAAGCAGAAAAACCGCCCATTATAGTGAGCTTGTGGTCATTGATAGCCATATTGTAGGTGGCTGTGTTCTCTGTCTGAATGAATTTGGACATACTTGAGAAAATGGTAGCGTGTCCGTCTTTAGCGTAATGCTGTCCCATCCTGCCGTCCTCATACTCATTTACACGATAATTCGTGTAATTGACAGAATTGTCAGTCTTTATCAAGAGATTCTTCACCGGCTCAGCCTCAAGATAGACTGAACCGACAGCCATAGTCTTTTTCGTACTCTTGTCAAGTAATTCCACAATAGCCACTGGATTGGCCTTTGTGTTAAGGAAACCGTCGAAATACTCGCCATCAGAAGCATAAACAGGTGCGGTAGGCTGCGAGGACAATGCACTGAACATTGTGCCATAGCCCGAATCCGACTCCTCGTTGATGTTTTTCATCTTCGAATAGACTATGTTGAAACGGGCGCCAGCTTTTAGCCATTCATTCACTTTCGAATCCATATTGTATCTGAGAGTGAGTTTGTCGAATGAGGAGTTCTTGATAATACCGTCCTGATCATAGTAATCGATGCCGAGATAGTTGTTGATTTTGTCCGAACCGCCTGTGATTGACAGGTTATAATTCTGGAACTGGCCTGTCTGTGTGACCTCATCCTGCCAGTCAGTGGTTTCGCCGCGGCTGAGGAGACGCAATTCCTCGCTTGTCCAAGTGTAGGACTGACCTGAAGTGGTGACAAGGTCATAGTACTGCTGGGCATTCATCATATCCTGCTTGTTCAACATCTTCTGAACGCCCGCCATTGCATTGAAAGAGACTTTCGATCTGTCTCCGTTCCCTCTTTTGGTGGTTATGAGAACGACACCGTTGGATCCTCTCGAGCCGTAAATGGCTGAAGAAGACGCATCCTTAAGAATCTCAATTGACTGAATGTCAGAAGGAGACACATCCTGAAGGCTGCCCATTGGGACACCGTCGATCACATACAGAGGGCCGGAGCCGGCATTGACCGAACCTACACCTCTGATTATTATCCCTGCATCCGCACCAGGCTTGAGGTTACCTGATGTGACCTGAACGCCGGCCGCGGCTCCCTGCAGGGCGCTGGAGACCATGCCGATCTTGGAGTTATTCAATTCGTCAGGCTTGATGGAAGCAACAGAACCTGTCAAATCACTCTTCTTCACGGAGCCGTAACCAATCACGACAGCATCGTCCAATGCGTAATTGTCATTCAGCATTTTCACGTTGATGACATTCCCCTTCACAACGACCTCATTGTCGATCATTCCGAGGAAAGAGAAAAGGAGCACGCTCCCCTCTTTCGCATTCAAGGAATACTTTCCGTCAGCATTGGAGGTGGTACCGTTGCTTGTGCCTTTCACTATAACTGAGACTCCTGCCAGAGGCTCTGAATTAGAGTCCACAATCAATCCTTTTATGGTGTTCTGCGCAAATCCGATAGTTGATATACAGAGCGCAAAAGCTATTATTATTAATTTTTTCATATCTATACGGAGTTATTCTTTAGAATTCTCTTATCGCCATAGTTCCGATTGCCCAGCCGGTACGGTCCGCTATGCCTGTTACTATGTTTGTTGACTCGTAGAAGTTACAGTAGCACATAGCCCAGACCCAGCCTCCTGAATAATCGGCTTCGGTGGAAGACCAATAGTTGTTGGCAGGAACCGAGAAACCGGCATTCGCCACTTTCGCCTTAACTTTGAAAAGCTCGACCAGCTCATTAAGAGATGGCAGGAAATAGTCATTATATTTGATTCCGTCTTGCTCAGCCTCAAGTTTGTCACACAGTTGCACAGGAGTGTCGTGAGAATAGGTGTAGTCGTTTTTGGTGTCGCTGACCTGTTTCAGCAATCCGGTCGAATTCGTCTTTCCGGAATACACGTCATATTTTGACTTAGCGGCGAATGCGCTTGGAACGGCCGGACCCCAATTCATAGCGGCGTCCCCCAATGTCCCCATATACACAACCAGACCGTGAACACCGTCATCGGATGTGTAGAAGACAATTCCGCCAGCAACTTTCGCAAACAGATTCACGGCAACGCTCATAGTGCCGAGAGTACCCATTTTCTGTCCTCTGGTTACTTTCATCGTGTTCACACCATAGCAAGCGCTCGGGACCGTGAACGTGATTGAGCCGTTTTGAGCTCCTTCCACCTTCACTTTCACACCTGAAGGATAGGCGTCGGACTCCATCACAAGTACATCTCCCGCCTCGATTCCCGATGCTTTTACAGTTATTGTTTCGCCTTGTTTGACAGTAGCGGGATAATCTATGTCGTCAAGAATGATGACATAAGGTATGTAAAGTTTTTCCGACAAAACGGTGGTGAGTTCCGCTCTGGTGTCTGACACCTCATAAAATCCGCAAGCAGTCGCAGGTACGGCAATCGTGATGCCGTAATCTGTCACCGAAACGACTTTAGGAGTAAAATCCGCCTCTCCGCTTTGGGATTTGCAGATGATAATATCGCTTGTGTCGAACCCGCGCCCCTTGATTGTGACGTCGGTTCCCGGCATAGCGGCAGTCTCCGCAGGCATTACTATCTCTTTCAGAAGAGGAGCAATCGGAACGGGATCTGTCTCATCGTCCCCACAACTGATAGCGAGGGGCAATAGTACAGTCGCAATGAGAAGAAAGAAAGGATATTTTTTCATAATGATTAAATGATAATGATTTTAACTATATTAATTCGTCAACTTCTTTTCTGTAAGGGATGGAAGGCTGGGCGCCGAGGCGGGTGACGGAGATGGAGGAACAGATCGTGGCGAAGCGCGCCGCTTCCTCAAGGGATTTGTTTTCGGACAACGCCGTGACGAGGGCGCCGTTGTAGACGTCTCCGGCAGCGGTGGTGTCGACAGCCGAAACCGTTCTCGCCGGCACGATCAGCGCTTCCCCCGAGCCACAAATCAAGGAGCCTTTTGAACCGAGAGTGATTATCACGTTCTTTACCCCTTTGGCTTTCAGTAATTTGGCAGCCTCTTTAGCATCATCTTCCGTCTCCACCGGCCTGTCCACAATCTTGGCGGCCTCGGTCTCGTTAGGTGTTATAAGGTAAATCTTGCTCAGTACCTCGTCAGAGACAGGCCGCATAGGCGCCGGGTTCAGGACCACTTTCACTCCGGCCTCGCTTGCCAACTCGATAGCCGCGCTCACAGTTTCAGAAGGGATTTCCTGCTGAAGCAGAAGATATTCAGCTCTTTTTATCGGCCCCGTCAGCTTCTCCACATCCTCAGGTCTGAAATCAGAATTGGCCCCGGGAATCACGGCGATGGAATTTTCGCCTGTTTCGGCAACGAAAATCAAAGCAGTTCCCGTCGGCGAGTCCTGTGAGAATTTAATGTACTGTGTGTCAATCCCGTCAGTCGAGAAATCCATTTTGAGTTTGTGACCGTTGAGGTCGTCTCCGAGACAAGTCAGGAATGTGACATCTCCGCCCAAACGAGCCGCAGCCACTGCCTGATTCGCTCCCTTTCCTCCGTTAGCTTCTTTCAACCGCGCGTTTCCCACAGTCTCTCCCGGCAAGGGAAGGCTTTTCATTTTGGCAACAATGTCTATGTTGGAACTTCCAAGTACGACAATTTTACTCATTACTTTGATTATGTTTAGTGTTATTCAGGATAATCGTTTGCGCAAAATTATGAAAATTCTTTAATGTATTTCGGTTTGTTCTAAAAAAATCAGTACTTTTGCATAGAAAATTAGCGCAATTTTTGAAAATATTTCATAAATATTGCACACTTGTTGCGCAAAAAACCACATAATGATATGAAAGAGACATTATCCAGCATCTCAAAGCGACTGGGCATTTCCACCGCTACCATTTCCAGAGTTCTCAGCGGAAAGGCCAAAGAGTACAGAATCAGTGATGACACCGCAGCATTGGTTACGGCCGAAGCCGCGCGCTGCGAATATGTGCCGAGTCCTGCGGCACAAAGCCTGCGCACCAACAAAACCAGAACTATCGGACTGCTGATGCCTAAAGTCTCGAATCCTTACTTCGCTGACATATCAAGCGCGATCATATCCAAAATCAACAGCGAGGGCTACACCGCCATAGTCGCCGACACGATGGAGGACGTGAAAACCCAGGAAAACTGCATTACCACGCTTCTGTCGCACAAAGTTGACGGGATCATCGCCGCGCCTTGCGGGAGCGACAGCAAGAAATTTGAATATATCAACGACCACATAGTTCCGGTGGTTCTGGTGGACAGGTATTTTGACGATGCCAAAATCTCTTACGTGACCTCCAACAATTACAAAGGAGCGTTCGATGCGACTTCCATTCTTCTGCGAAACGGGCATCGGGACATCGTCTGCATCCAGGGGGACACGAAGTCTCTGCCGAACCAGAAAAGGGCGAACGGGTACATAGACGCGCTCACCGAGGCGGGATTCGGCGACAAAGTGGCAATAGTAGGGGACGCTTTCTCAATTCAGAACGGCTATCTTGAGACGAAACTTCTTCTGAGCAGCGCGCACAGACCTACCGCGATTTTCGCTCTGAGTTACACTATCCTTCTGGGAGTAATCAAGGCCATCAAGGAGGCGGGGCTGAGCATTCCGGAGGATTTCTCGGTTATTTCTTTTGATGACAACATAAGTCTGGACTATATGACTCCTCCTATCAGCCGTGTGGCTCAGGCGACTGACGAGATGGGGCAGCTTGCGGCCAAGATGCTTCTCAACAGGCTTGACAACAAAAA
>JBAYFJ010000038.1:0-15627 GCA_041667245.1 Bacteroidales bacterium
CCTTTAGTCGCTCTACCCTGCCAACGGTCCACGGACTCGCCGACATCGGAAATCGTAAGAGGAAGATCAGCTGCGGCCTTGTCCAATTCAGTGACGATAAAGTCGACATTTTCCTCAACCGTGTTGCGGTCTATTGTCGCCCCGTCAATGTCCTCGACGGATTGCTTGTCTCCCCAGAGATAGACCGGACCGTACTGACGGAAGAGGCAGTAGTAATAGAAGGCTCTCAGAAATCTTGCTTCTGCTTTCATACAAGACCTCAACTGCTCCGTGTCTTCCAGATCCCTGTCAACGTTGGCGATAAAAATCGAGCACTCGTTGATGGCGATATAATTCTTCTCCCAGAAATTGTAGTACTGAGTGCTTGTCGGAGTGGCGCTGCTGTAATTGCCGGTTCTGTAAGGAATATAGTAAACCCACTGATACCAAGAGAACATAGCCTCATCCGAACGGGCAACAACCCATCCCTCGCTTCCCACCGGTTCTTCGTCCAAAGGAAGGTAGGAGTAGAGATTCGACAGGAAATTGTGAGTGGTAGTGGTCTGGCTGAACACTCCTTCCAACGTCGCCTGATCGTCAAGTTTCACTTCAAAGAAACTATCGCAACCGCTTAGCGAGAATGCCAGAAGTAAAATTGAGAATAACGTAATTATCTTTTTCATATTGGATTCGATTAGAAGTTAAGATTAATACCCAAAGTGACTGTCCTTGTCGTAGGATAGACATTTCCATAATTGGCGCTAAGTTCAGGATCCCACAGTTTGAACTTACTGAATGTCAGAAGGTTAACTCCCTGAACATAGATTCTCGTCGAGGACATTCCGATTTTCTTGGTAATCCTCTTTGGAATGGTGTAACCGATTTCCGCATTCTTTAGTCTCAGGAAACTCATATCCTTCTGCCAATAGGTCGAATACTGCTGATTGTTCTCAATCTTGTTCAAAGAGATACGAGGGTACTCCGCATTCACGTCCTGATTCTGTAAAGTCCAGTGATTCAGGGCGACGTCCTCGAACACCTGTCCGAGTTTGCTGACGTATGAAGAAGCGCCGAACAGATTCTGTCCAGAAATGATTCTCGTCACGTGAGAGACACCCGTGAAGAAAATGGAAGCGTCGAAACCTTTGTAAGAAGCGCTTATTCCGAATCCGTAATTAATCTCCGGAATGGTAGTGTAGCCGATTGCGACCTTGTCATAAGTGTTGACGACGCCGTCTCCATTGATGTCACGGTACTTGATGTCCCCGGGCTTGACGTTGCCGAATTCCTGAGTAGGCCATGAATCGATGTCAGCCTGGTCTTTGAACAAGCCCTCGTCAACCAATCCGAACTGCTGGCCATAAGCGAAACCTGCCGTGTTCTGATATTTCCAGATTTGATTAGGCTGGTCATTGTAAAGAATCTTGTTCCTGTTGAAAGTGTAATTACCTCTTGCAGAGAGATAGAGTCCGCTTGCGAATGTGTGGTCGTACTGCAAAGACAAATCCACGCCTCTGTTCCTCATCTTTCCGAGATTCACATACTGGTCAGTGTTGATGCCGACCACTGACGGAGTGGACTGTCTTTGGATGAAGATGCCTGAGCGCTTGTCATAGAAATAATCCAACTGGAATTTAATGTCCTTAAAGGCTGTCATCTCCACTCCGAGATTGAACTTGGTGGCCTCTTCCCACTCCACATTAGGATTGCCGAGATCTCCGATGGCGATACCTGTGTTGTAATAGCCGCCGTTTGTGCCGAAGATAAATCCGCCGGCACTTGTGTTCATCGTGGAATTGTAAGCATAACGACGGCCTCCGCCGATTTGGTCATTACCTATTTTTCCGTAAGAGCCTTTGAATTTGAGATTGTTGATGACATTCTTTATAGGCGACCAGAACTCCTCGTTGCTGATCATATAGCCGAGAGCCACTGAAGGGAAAAAGCCGAACCGGTGGCCAGGGGCGAAGTTCTCGGAGCCGTTGTAACCGAAGTTGAACTCGGTGAAGTATCTGTCCTTGAATGAATATGTCGCTCTGCCGGCGACACCCATATTTCTATATGGGAAAGAGTAGATGTAGCTCGACGGTACGTTGTTGGTAGAACTTCTCTGACTGTAGAGGAACATAGCGCTGACCCTATGGGCATTGGCGAACTCTCTCTCGTAATTGACGGAAGCCTCAAGATTGATGGTGGTCCAACTTGTGTTGGAATTGGTCAGCGACATATAGTTGGTGCCTTGCTGAGTCACGTTCAGAAGCAAATCCCCGGTCTGCTCGTCACGAGCCGACGCATAATAGAGAGTCGGGCTGTACTTTCTCCACAAATAGTTTCCGTTGTTGGCATCCCAAGAAAATTTCACATTCGCTTTGAGACCCGGAGTGATGATGTCCGAGAAATCCTGTGTCAGGGACATCAACGACTGAGCCACGATGTTGGTGCTTCTCGTGTAGCCGTAGCAGTTGAGCAGAACGTAAGGGTTTCTCGCACCTTCCGGCATCGCATTGCTTCCGTCGGAGTAGACGGTAGGCGTAGCGATAGGTGTGGAGTAAAGAGTGTACGCATAGATGTCTCCCAAAGAAGGAGGGGCGTTTTTCGTGGTGTACTGAGTGGACAGAGAAAGACCCAGGACCGTGCTCTTGGTTATGTCAATGTCCACATTAGATCGGAAACTGAATTTGTTGTAAGTCATCTGAGCGTCATACCTGTCATTATCCGCTACATTGAAGATACCGCCTTCATTGTAGTATGACCCGCCGACATAGTACCTTACCCTTCTGCTACCGCCGGTGACATTAACGTTAATTCTTGTGGAATTAGCGAAATCCTTGTAGATTGTTTTCAGCCAGTCTACTGAAGGATACAGGTCAGGATCGGTCCCGTTGATATATTTTGCTTTGTCCTCGGCACTGATAGGGGCTTCGTCACCCGCGTCAGTGTAAAGAGCGTTGAAATAGTCGATCCACTGCGATGTGTTTGCCATTTTAGGCAGTTTGACAGGCTGTACGACACCATATTCAGCTTTGAAACTTACGGTCGGCTTCTGTTCTGATCCTCTTTTCGTCGTGATAAGCACGATTCCGTTCGCGCCTCTGACGCCGTAAAGCGCTGTGGCTGTCGCATCCTTTAAAATAGAGAATGATGAGATGTCATCCACATCCACGAGATCCATATCTCTTTCCACACCGTCCACGAGGACGAGAGGTGTACTGTTGGCTCCGAAAGTGTTCACTCCTCTGATCCAGAAATCAGCACCTGCGCCAGGCTCGCCTGTGCGCTGCATAACGACAATTCCCGCAAGTTTGCCTGCAAGACTCGTTGAGAGCTGACCGACAGGTGAAGCGAGCTGTTGAGTTGTGATGGTGCTTATCGCTCCTATCACGCTGGACTTGCGTTGAGTTCCGTAAGCCACGACTGTGACCTCATTGAGTTCAGAAGATTTCGGAACCATAGTCACATTGACCGAAGTTTGAGAATTGACTTTCACCTCCTGGTCTTCGTAACCAAGGAAAGCAATCTGCAGAATGTCGCTGTCAGCGACTTCGATGGAAAATTTTCCGTCCACATCTGTTATGACCCCTCTGGTGCTGCCCTTGACGACGACAGATGCTCCTGCAATACCCTCTTTGTTTTCATCCAGGATTTTTCCTTTGATCTGACGGGAATCCGTCTGAACTTCACTGGAATTGAGAATAGCCGGTTCTGAGACTTTGTCCAGAAACGCATTAGCACTAATTTGCCAGGCCGGTAACAGCCCCAAAATAATGCAAAAAACACGATAAAACAAACGGTTAGACATATAATTAATTATTAAATAGTGGTCAGTATCGAATTTTTCAGTCATTACAAGGACAATTATAGCAATAATTTTAATAATAACGTAATATTTAACGAAATAGTTATAAAAATATCACTTTTAAAGACATTTTTTGAAAAATAGCGGCGGTGAGATGATTTTTGACTATTTTTGCGAGCGGGTGGTGAATCAAGATGATGTGAGGATGCGGAGCCTGAGATTATTTGGATATGAGAATTTTAGTGATAACTGACAACATCGGCGGAAATGCGCCCGGAATTGTGATTGAACGATTCCTTTGCGAGATGTCTAAAAGCGAGAGCGTGGACGCGCTTACTTACGAGTATGTGAAGTCGCCGGATATGCCCTCGCTGGGGAATGTCACTGTGCTTGGGCAGATGTTCGAAACAGAGAAGATTCGCCGGCGATTCAACACGGCATCCATTAAATGGCTCGGGGCCAATCCGGCAGACGAATTGCGCAAAAACAATGCGCTGAAGGCATTGAGAGGAAAATCTTATGACATTATTCTCGGGTGCTGCTACGGATGCTACCTGTTCGGACTCACTGCCGGGATTGCGGCCAAGAGACGTTTCAGAGTTCCGCTGGTCTCCTTTTTTATGGATGCGATTCCATCGCCTGTCGGCTGGATTGAGGACGGTCTCTACAGACATCGTATGGAGAGGCTGGTGACCAAAGGGCTTAGGCAAGCCGACGGCCTGCTGTCCACAAATCCGAAAATGCTTGACTACGAAGCCGGTTTCCTGCCGGTTGACAGGCATGTCGGAATCGGAGGCAAGAACACCTCAGGCCACGCTATGACCGACTTCGTCTTCACCCCTTGTGTAACATCATCACTGACAAGAATCCCGCGCGCGGCGTCCGCAGACTTCACTTTCCTCTATGCCGGGTCGATCTACGGCCCCAGGAGACTCGACCATCTTCTTAAGGCATTTGCGCGGCTCATAGACGAAGGTCGAAATGTAAGACTCAACTTTGTCGGGACGCACGACATAGAAAAGACCATATCGGGGTTACCGAACAATGTTCAAGAAAAGATAACAATCACCAATAGGGTTGCCGACCTGACGCCATATTATTCTCAGGCTTGCGCACTGGTAGACATTGACGCCGAATTGCCTGATGATGTCTTCCTCTCTTCCAAAATCACGAATTACGTCTCCATAGACAGGCCTGTCATTTCTGAAACAGGACCCGATTCCGAGTCTCGAAGACTGTTCAAGGGGCTGAAAACAGTGATTCAATGCGGACACGATGCCGAAGAGTTGCACGACGCAATGGAAGAAGTCATAACCTGCAGAGTGCCGGACGATTACTCAGAAAGGGACAGCATCATAAAGCAGTTCTCGCTTGAGGAGAACTCAGCAAAACTCATCGCGTTCCTAAAATCCTTTCGCACACCTCATTCTCTCTGACGGCGGTGTCGTTCCAGTCGAATGAATGAATAAGCCTCTGGTCAGGACTGTCGGAAAGGCATAAAGCCACCTTTCGCGCAAAATCCTCAACAAATCCGGCTCCAAGTTCAGAAGTGTACTCCTTTCCGACAACTTCCGGAATGCCCCCTACTCTGGAACCCACAACATTAGCCCCACAAGAGATTGCCTCTATCGCAACCATTCCAAGGCCCTCTTTCAGGCTAGGTAAAATGAGCACGTCCACACAGTTAAAAAACAAAGGCATACGCTCAGGAGGCTGATTCCCCCAGAATCTGCACTCAAGAGCCTTATTCGCGAGGATTCGCCTCTCAATGTCTTTCCTGCATTTTCCGTCACCTATCACCCAAAACTGAAGAGCACCGGAATATTTCTTCGTGATTGAGTCAAAAAGTTCAGGGAATATAGGCGCGTTCTTGATCCTCCTGACATCTCCCGCGAAACAGACCACTTTTTTACCGTCAGCGCCGAATTGATTTTTCAAACAAGCCTTTCTCTCCGGGTCATATTGCCGGAACACGCTATTGTCCACACCATTATAAAGAACCGCTTTGTTGTCGCAGCGCAAAATCCGGTCAGACACCTCACGAAGATTCTCGCTTACGAAGAAATTGCATCCGGCTTCTCCCATAATCGCGCGCACATCCTTCATACAGGTCTTGTTGGAAAACGGATGAGTGTGAATGTCAGACCCGTGCCAAGTGACACAGTAAGGAATCCTGTACCTCCGGTGAATCTTATCAGCCATCAAAGCAGGAAGATAGGATTGGGCGGAAATCAAATCATAATTCTTAAAAAGATCCAAATACCGTGAGAGAACTTTCTCCCTGAAAACCGGTCTGCGCTTCAGAACATCGTAAAGGAGATAATCCGTCATATAAAAGGGATACCACAGCACATTAATCTCAAGCCCGTCTATGGTGACGTTTGAAATCTTGTCTTTACGTGAGGAACGCTTTAGCAGACGCGCGAGAAGCGTGTCGTAACGGCTGAAACAGAAAACCTCAATCCGGCTGGAAGACACCTCTTTCAGATGGGCGATCCTGCTTAGCGCCGCATTAAGATAGCCTTTCCTGTCGCTTAGGTCTCCGAATATGAGAGCAGCAATCTTTTTTGACTGATTTGTCGAATTCATATCTCAAAAATAGAACATTTCCTCGGAATAAACCAAAAAGGCCGGCCGAAAATCACTTTTCAGCCAGCCTTTTAGACAGTATGTGATGAACTTTACAGTTCGCTCAACTCTTTCTCGTACTCGTCCTTGCGGCCCACAACGATGTCCTGGTACTCTTTCAGACCGGTACCCGCCGGAATAAGGTGTCCGCAGATAACGTTCTCCTTGAGTCCTTCGAGTTCGTCGACGCGGCCTCTGATGGCAGCCTCGCTAAGCACCTTGGTAGTCTCCTGGAACGAAGCGGCTGAAATGAAGCTGTTCGTCTTGAGGGCGGCCCTTGTGATACCCTGAAGCACAAGACTTGCGGTAGCAGGCTGAGCCTCTCTGAGCACCATCTCTTTGAGTCCCTGTCTCTTCAGCGAATCGTTCTCATTGCGCATATTACGTGCTGAGACAATGTCGCCTTCCGTAAACCTTTGAGAGTCACCGTGATCCATAACGAAGAACTTCCCGAAGATGTTGTTGTTCACGTCATTGAAATCCCACTTGTCCACAAGCTCCTCCTGAAGGAACTCAGTGTCACCCGGATTGTTGATTCTGACTTTACGCATCATCTGACGAACGATAATCTCAAAATGTTTGTCGTTGATCTTAACGCCCTGCAGTCTGTAGACAGCCTGAATCTCGTTGACAATGTACTCTTCAGCCCTTACAGGACCTAAAATGTCGAGAATGTCATTAGGAGAGACACCTCCGTCAGAGAGCGGAGTGCCCGCCTTGACGTAGTCGTTCTCCTGAACAAGAATCTGTTTCGTAAGAGGCACGAGATAATGTTTCTCAATGCCTGATCTGTTCTTGACGACAATCTCTCTGTTGCCTCTCTTTATCTTGCCCATAATCACCTCACCGTTGATCTCGGAAAGAACTGCCTGACTTGAAGGTGTTCTGGCTTCGAACAACTCTGTAACTCGAGGAAGACCTCCGGTAATATCGCTTGACTTGCCGATTGCGCGAGGAATCTTGATGAGAATGTCACCGACCTTGACATTTGCATTGTCATTGGCCATAACGTGAGCTCCCACAGGCAGGTTGAACTGCTTGAGACTAACACCGTTTTCGTCCACGACATCAATAGCCGGAGTCTTGGTCTTGTCTCTGGAATCGATGATGACCTTGTCTCTGTTGATTGAGAATTCGTCAGCAACCTCCTCACGGAATGTCACTCCGTCAAGCATATTCTCATAACGGACCTTTCCCGCCGTCTCTACGATGGTGATAGCATTGTAAGGATCCCATTCGCAGATCATATCACCCTTGTGAACGACAGAACCGTCTTCTTTGTAAAGGATGGAGCCGTAAGGAATGTCATAATGAGAATAGGTTATGCCCGTGTTCTCATCATAAATCCTCAACTCAGTCATACGGCTGACAACAACTGTTTCCTCTTTACCCTCCTCATCGACTCTCTTGATTGAACGAAGCTCCGTAAACTCAAGTTTACCGTCATATTTGGACTCGATTGAAGAATCAGCAGCAGTGCTGGAAGCCGTACCTCCGACGTGGAACGTACGAAGGGTAAGCTGCGTACCTGGCTCACCGATGGATTGCGCTGCGATGACTCCGACGACTTCTCCTCTCTCAACCATTCTGCTCGTCGCAAGATTACGTCCGTAGCATTTTGCACAAACGCCCTTGCGGGACTCGCAAGTGAGCACTGAGCGAATCTCGACCTGCTCGATAGGGAGCGTGTCTATGAGAGCCGCGGTGTCTTCGCGTATCTCGTCACCGGCGTGGATTATCAAATCTCCGGTAAGCGGATTGAATATGTCGTGGACGGAAGTCCTACCGAGGATTCTCTCGCCGAGAGACTCCACGACTTCGTCTTTGTTCTTTATGGCAGTGGCGATAAGACCTCTCAAAGTGCCGCAGTCAGGCTCCGTGATGATGACATCGTGAGACACGTCTACGAGACGACGGGTCAAATAACCCGCATCCGCAGTCTTAAGCGCTGTGTCGGCAAGACCCTTACGGGCGCCATGGGTGGAGATGAAGTACTCAAGCACCGTCATTCCCTCCTTCAAGTTGGAGATAATAGGGTTCTCGATGATTTCCGCTCCTGACGCACCTGATTTCTGAGGTTTCGCCATCAGTCCTCGCATACCGCAAAGCTGTTTGATCTGCTGTGTGGAACCGCGGGCTCCTGAATCCAACATCATATAGACAGGGTTGAAGCCCTGCTGATCCGCAGAGATCTGCTTCTCCACGATGCCGGTAAGTTTGTTGTCAATGGAAGTCCAGAGATCGATGACCTTGTTGTAACGCTCGTTGTTGGTTATGAAGCCCATCGCGTAATTGTTCTTGATGTCCTCTACCTGCTTGTAACCCTCATCAATAAGTTTGTACTTCTCTTTAGGGATGATGACGTCACCGAGGTTAAAGGAAATGCCGGCTCTGAACGACTGATCGTAACCGAGGTTCTTTATGTCGTCAAGGAATTGGGCGGTACGGGTCACACCGGTGTTCTTGATGACACTGGTGATGATCTTACGCAAAGCCTTCTTTCCGAGCACCTCATTGACATAAGGCACCTCGTCAGGAACAAACTGGTTGACCACGATTCTACCAGGAGTCGTAGCGACAATCTTGGTTCCTTCCTCAGGGTGCATTTTATCCTTTGGCAGTCTGACATTAATCTTGCTGTGCATATCGACAACTTTCTCGTCTAGAGCGACCACGACCTCCTCCGGGCCGTAGAAATTCATCCCCTCGCCCTTCGCTCCGTCTCTTTCCTTGGTGATGTAATAAAGACCGAGGACCATATCCTGTGAAGGCACGGTGATAGGAGTTCCGTTGGCAGGGTTAAGAATGTTCTGGGATCCGAGCATAAGCAACTGCGCCTCCATAACGGCCGCATTGCCGAGTGGAAGGTGAACCGCCATCTGGTCACCGTCGAAGTCCGCATTGAACGCGGTACAAGCGAGCGGGTGGAGCTGGATAGCCTTGCCCTCGATCATACGAGGCTGGAAGGCCTGGATACCGAGTCTGTGAAGGGTAGGCGCACGGTTTAGGAACACCGGATGGCCTTTCATCACGTTCTCGAGAATATCCCATATAACAGGATCTTTCCTGTCGACTATCTTCTTTGCGCTCTTGACGGTCTTCACGACACCTCTCTCAATCAGTTTTCTGATGATGAACGGTTTGTAAAGTTCCGCAGCCATAAATTTAGGCAGACCGCATTCGTGCATCTTAAGCTCAGGACCGACGACGATGACGGAACGCGCGGAATAGTCCACACGCTTACCGAGCAAATTCTGACGGAAACGACCTTGTTTGCCTTTAAGACTGTCCGAGAGTGATTTCAAAGCTCTGTTAGACTCGCTCTTTACGGCACTTGACTTCTTGGAATTGTCGAAGAGTGAATCCACAGCCTCCTGAAGCATACGCTTCTCATTTCTGAGAATCACTTCCGGAGCCTTGATCTCAATTAGTTTCTTAAGACGATTGTTTCTTATGATAACCCTTCTGTACAAATCATTCAGGTCTGACGTCGCAAATCTTCCTCCGTCAAGAGGAACCAGAGGACGCAGATCAGGAGGAATCACAGGAACGACTTTCACAATCATCCACTCAGGACGATTGATCCCTTCTGACTCCTGGAACCATTTCACAACCTGAAGTCTCTTCAGGACCTCAGCCTTTCTCTGCTGCGAAGTCTCGGTGCGCATTCTGTCGCGGAGTTCCTTTGCAAGCGGCTCGATGTCTATGTCTTTGAGAAGATCATAGATGCCGTCGGCGCCCATTTTAGCAATGAACTTGTCAGGATCATCGTTAGGAAGATTGTCATTCTCCGGGAACTTGTCAGTAACCGCGATGTACTCGTCCTCTCCAAGGAGATCAAGTTTCGCATAACCGCTCTGACCCGGTTTGATGACAATGTATTTCTCATAGTAGATGACCGACTCCAGCTTCTTCGCCGGAATTCCGAGCATAGCCGCTATCTTGTTAGGAGCAGATTTGAAGTACCAGATGTGAGCCACAGGGACTGTCAGGGTAATATGGCCCATCCTCTCCCTACGCACTTTCTTCTCGGTGACTTCCACGCCGCAGCGGTCGCAGACGATTCCGCGGTAACGGATTCGCTTGTACTTTCCGCAATAGCATTCGTAATCCTTGGTAGGTCCGAAAATCTTTTCGCAGAAAAGACCGTCCCTTTCAGGCTTGTAAGTCCTGTAGTTTACGGTTTCAGGTTTCAGAACCTCTCCGCAGGACCTCGCAGTGATGTCCTCAGGAGAAGCGAGTGAAATACTGATTCTCTGGAAATTGCTCTTAACCTTATTGTCTTTATTATTAAAAGTAGGCATATTTCGTAATATCAAAAAATCTGTAATTAATCCAAAGTGACCTTAAGCCCCAATCCTCTCAGTTCGTGCAACAGAACGTTGAGTGATTCCGGAATGCCCGGGGTCGGCATAGGGTCTCCTTTGACAATGGCTTCGTAGGTCTTGGATCTGCCCGTGACATCATCGGATTTGACAGTGAGGATCTCCTGAAGCGCGTTGGCCGCGCCGAACGCCTCGAGAGCCCAAACCTCCATCTCTCCGAATCTCTGACCTCCGAACTGAGCCTTACCGCCCAAAGGCTGCTGAGTGATAAGTGAATAAGGACCGATAGATCTGGCGTGCATCTTGTCATCGACCATATGTCCCAGTTTGATCATATAAATCACACCTACCGTCGCAGGCTGGTCAAACCAGTCTCCAGTACCTCCGTCACGAAGGTGAGTCTTACCGAATCTTGGAACACCGGCTTTGTCTGTGTAGGCGCAAATCTCGTCAATCGGAGCACCGTCGAAAATCGGCGTGCTGAACTTAAGTCCGAGAACTGAGCCCGCCCAGCCGAGAACAGTCTCATAGATCTGTCCCAGATTCATACGTGAAGGCACGCCGAGAGGGTTGAGGACTATGTCCACAGGAGTACCGTCTTCCATAAAAGGCATATCCTCCTGTCTCACGATCTTAGCCACGATACCTTTGTTGCCGTGACGGCCCGCCATCTTGTCACCCACAGTGATCTTTCTCTTCTTGGCGATGTAGACTTTCGCAAGCTGCATCACGCCGTTAGGCAATTCGTCACCGATCTTTATCTTGTCTGTCTCTCTCTTGAACTTCGATTCCGCAACCTTGTAAGCCAGACAATAATTGTTGATGAGCTCACGGATCATCAGATTCGAATTCTTGTCACTGGTCCATTTGTTGGAATTGACATTCTCGAAATTAATGTCCTTGATCTTCTCGTGGGTGATGTCTTTCCCTTTAGGAATCAACTCCACACCGTAGAGATCGCTTATCCCCGCACTCTTCTTGCCTTGTGTCAAGGTGACGAGCTTGGTCATGAACTCATCGCGAAGTTTGGCCGCGAATGCGTTGAACTCCTCTTCCTTTATGTCAAGTTTTGCCTTCAGATCAGTTCTCGCGCTTCTCTTGTTGCTTTCTTTAGAAGCCTTGGAGTAAAGCGTGGTCTTGATCACGGTACCGCTCAATGAAGGGTTAGCCTTCAGGGAAGCGTCCTTGACGTCTCCGGCCTTGTCACCGAAGATGGCTTTGAGCAATTTCTCCTCAGGAGAAGGATCGCTCTCGCCCTTTGGGGTGATCTTGCCTATCATAATGTCACCCGGCTCAATGTGCGCGCCGATTCTAATGACACCGTTTTTGTCAAGATTCTTTGTCGCGTCCTCGCTCACATTAGGGATGTCGGATGTCAATTCCTCCATACCTCGTTTTGTGTCACGCACCTCAGTAAGATACTCGTCGACGTGGACAGAAGTCAGAATGTCCCATTTGACCATCTCTTCTGAAAGAACGATAGCGTCCTCGTAGTTGTAACCCTTCCAAGGCATAAACGCAACCTTGAGGTTTCTTCCGAGAGCAAGTTCACCTGCCTGTGTCGCATAACCTTCAGTAAGAACCTGTCCTTTCTCTACTCTTTCGTTCTTGCGGACGACAGGTTTGAGAGTGACAGTGGTACTCTGGTTGGTCCTGCGGTACATAGGGAGTTTGTACTCAGTCTCTTCAGGAGAGAAACTTACGAACTTCTCGTCCTCAGTCTGATCATATTTGACACGAATGATGTTGGCATCGACATAAGTCACGATGCCCTTGCGCTCAGCTCTGAACTGAGTTCTTGAGTCAAGGCACACTCTCTCTTCAAGTCCGGTACCCACTATCGGGGACTCAGGATTGAGAAGAGGGACTGCCTGTCTCATCATGTTCGCTCCCATCAGCGCGCGGTGCGCGTCATCGTGCTCCAGGAACGGAATCAAAGATGCTGCCACGGATGCCATCTGGTTAGGAGCGACGTCCATATAGTTGACCTTGTCCTTGGTAACGACAGGGAAATCGGCTTCAAGTCGGCACTGGATTCTGTCCTCCTTGATGTTGCCATTGTCCTCCATCTTCACGTTCGCGAGAGACACGAGCTGGTTTTCTTCCTCCTCCGCGCTCATATATTTCCATCCCTTATCGGAAAGATCCACTTTGCCATTCTCCACCTTACGGTAAGGAGTCTCGATGAAACCGAGTTCGTTGATCTTCGCATACACGCAAAGAGAAGAGATCAAACCGATGTTAGGTCCCTCTGGCGACTCGATTGGGCAAAGACGACCGTAATGAGTGTAGTGCACGTCTCTGACCTCGAAACCGGCTCTGTCTCGCGACAGACCGCCAGGTCCCAATGCGGAAAGACGACGCTTGTGAGTGATCTCGGCAAGCGGATTCGTCTGGTCCATAAACTGGGAGAGCTGGCTGGTTCCGAAGAACGAGTTGATGACGGATGAAAGAGATTTGGCGTTGATCAAGTCCATAGGGCTGAACTGTTCGTTGTCTCTGACATTCATCCTCTCGCGAATTGTTCTGGCCATTCTTGACAGACCTACGCTGAACTGATTGGCAAGTTGCTCACCTACGGAACGCACGCGTCTGTTGCTCAAGTGGTCGATGTCATCCACCGAGGCCTTTGAGTTGATAAGCTGGATCAGATACTTGATGATCTCTATTATGTCGTTGTTGGTCAGCACCCTGGTGGAAGGATCGGTCGTGAGACCGAGCTTCTTGTTGATACGGTACCTTCCGACTTCTCCGAGATCATATCTTTTCTCCGAGAAGAACAATTTGTTGATTACGTCTCTGGCTGTCGCCTCATCAGGCGGTTCGGAATTACGGAGCTGTTTGTAGATGTAGTTGACAGCTTCAATCTCAGTGTTGGCAGGGTCTTTCTGCAGAGTGTTGTAGATTATGGCGTACTCATTGGAATTAGCCTCGTCTTTCTGCAAAAGGATTGATTTGACACCTGTGTCCAGAATCTTCTCGATTGTGTCCTCATTGAGAATCTCTCCCCTCTCCACAACCGGAATGGTTCTTTCGATAGGGATAACCTCGCCGGTGTCCTCATCCTCGAAATCCTCTGTCCAAGTCTTAAGGACCTTAGCGGCGAGTTTCCTGCCCTCATTCTCCTTAAGAGTTGATTTGTTGACGGCTACCTCGTCAGCAAGACCGAATATGTCGATAATGTCCTTATCGCTCTTATACCCGATAGCCTTGAGCAGAGTAGTAACCGGTAATTTCTTTTTACGGTCGATGTACGCGTACATAACATTGTTGATGTCGGTAGCGAACTCGATCCAAGAGCCTTTGAACGGAATGATTCTGGCCGAATACAATTTTGTACCGTTCGCATGCATACTCTGATCAAAGAATACGCCTGGGGATCTGTGCAACTGTGAGACTATGATTCGCTCTGAGCCGTTGATCACGAACGTGCCGGCAGGCGTCATATAGGGGATGTTGCCCAAGTAGACGTCTTGAACTCTTGTGTCAAAATCCTCGTTCTCGGGATCTGTGCAAGAAAGGCGGAGTTTTGCCTTCAGAGGAACGTTGTAGGTGAGTCCTCTCTCAAGACACTCCTCAATCGAATACTGAGGCGGGTCGACGAAATAGTCGATGAATTCCAGTTTATAATTGTTCCTTGTGTCTTCGATTGGGAATATTTCCTGGAAAACTCTGTACAAACCCTCATCCTTGCGGTTCTCCGGCGTGGTCTCAAGCTGGAAAAAGTCTTTGAAAGACTTCAGCTGGACCTCAAGCAAATCAGGATAGTCCAGAATTTTTGATGTTGCGAAATTTATTCGCTTAATATTAGTCTTTATTGACATATTCTGCCTTTGAAATAGAGAAAAACTTAAATACGACAAAAAGGTTTAGAGCCAAGAATAGGCTCTAAACCTGAAATTGTTCCCGAAAGGGAAGAGAAGTGAGTTATTTAACCTCAACTTCTGCTCCGGCTTCTTCGAGGGTAGCTTTGAGCTGTTCAGCCTCTGCTTTAGAAATTTTCTCTTTAACAACAGAACCTGGAGCCTTGTCAACAAGGTCCTTAGCCTCTTTTAGTCCAAGACCGGTAGCTTCCTTAACGGCTTTGATAACGCCAAGTTTAGCCTGACCGGCTGATTTGAGAATAACGTCGAACTCTGTCTGCTCCGCAGGAGCTGCCTCACCTCCGGCTACTGGACCTGCTACTGCTACCGCAGCGGCTGCAGGCTCGATACCATACTCATCCTTAAGAACTTTAGCAAGTTCCTGAACATCTTTCACAGAAAGGTTAACCAACTCTTCTGCAAGTGCTTTTACATCTGCCATAATTACTTTTTTTTAAAATTGTTATTACTATTATTTCTATTTTTCTTCTTTTTCTGAAAGTGTCTTCACGATCCCGGCGAGCTTGCCACCGGCAGATTCGAGAGCCGAAATGACATTGCGGGCAGGAGACTGGAGAAGAGCGATGATGTCGCCGACAAGTTCCTCCTTAGACTTGATGGCACAAAGTGCGTCAAGTTTGTCTGCACCTACAAAAGCACATTCCTGAACGTAGGCTCCTTTGAGAGCCGGTTTCTGAGATCCGCCCTTCTGAAACTGTTTGATCAGCTTGGCAGGAGAGCTCGGAGCCTCCGAGTACATAATCGCCGTGTTGCCTTTCAATGTGTCGATCAACTGATTGGTCTCCTCATTGTCAAGTCCTTTGAGAACTTTGGCGAACAAAGTGTTCTTAACGACTACAAGCTTTATCTGAGCATCAAAGCACTGACGACGAAGTTTTGTCGTGTCTGAGGCATTCAGCCCTGCGATATCCGTAATGTAAAAATTAGGATACTCCTTGAGTTGTGCTGAGATGCTTTCAATTATCTGTCCTTTTACTTCTTTTTTCATAATCTCAAACTATTTTACTCAGCACCA
>JBAYFJ010000039.1:0-15528 GCA_041667245.1 Bacteroidales bacterium
TCCGAATAGCCGGTGTTGTACTGAAGAGCTATGTCAATCGGAATCACCTTGTCCGCTGAAGCCGTGACAGGCTCCGGAATGAGCTGTTGCGCTCCGGCGTCAAGATAGTCGATAAATTCCTTCAAGCCTTCCTTGGAGTAGAACACATCGCTTCTGAAAATCTGCTTTCCGGTAGGTTTGGAATCCCCGTTTGCGTCAGTAACATACTCGTCCACCAACTGACGTTTGTCAGTTAGAGACAGTTTGATGCCTTTGTTAAGATAGGAAAGTTCCCTTAGTCTGGCTGCAAGAGTGTCGTACTTGTACACGATGGACTGTGTGAAAATAGTCGCATCAGGATGGAAAGTGATTATTGTGCCAGTGTCGGCGCAATCACCTTTTACCTCAACAGGCGTTATAGGTTTTCCTTTTGAATACCTCTGCTCGTAGATTTTGCCTTCCCTGTGGATTTCAGCAATCAAAAGATCGGACAATGCGTTGACGCAGGACACGCCCACGCCGTGCAGACCTCCGGAAACCTTGTAATTGGACTTGCTGAACTTTCCTCCCGCGTGGAGCACCGTGAGCACCACTTCCAATGCGGAACGATGCTCTTTCGGATGCATTCCGGTAGGGATACCTCTACCGTTATCCTGAACTCTTACGGAATTGTCCTCGTTGATCGTGACTTCAATCGCATCGCAAAAACCGCCCATCGCCTCATCGATACTGTTGTCCACTACCTCGTGCACCAGATGATGAAGGCCTCTCTCTCCGATGTCCCCTATGTACATAGAAGGCCTTTTCCTCACGGCCTCCAATCCTTCAAGTACCTGAATACTGCCGGCGGAATACTGTTCTTCCGCTTTTTTCGTCTCTTCGTTTTCTATCATTATCTTAATTGTTAGCGGCATTTTCAAGTGCCGGAATTTCTAAATCATCAAACAGACAAATTTACGAAATATTACTGATTATCCGAAATAAAAGCTACAAGTTCAGGCATAGACCCGCCGTGAGATAGATCCCGCTTGAGGGGCAAAGCGGATGGACCTGAATGTCGGAATCCAGAAGATTGCCTCCCTTGAGCCAAAAAGACATCTTACGAGTGAACTGATACTCCGCATAAATTCCGAGATCTGCATAAGAAGGCAGCGTGACTTCCTGAGATAGAGCCTTGTCGGAATTGGCCAGCCAACCTTTTCTCGATGAGGCGAATGCCAAAGAAACTCCTGCGTATATCCTTTTGTTCCAATTGTAAATCACCTTGAAGTCCCCCGTGAAAGCGGCTGGCTTGAAGACCTGATTGGAACCGTCGTTTACGCTTGTGTTCCGGTAATTGAAGTGAGCGTCCGCCGACACGTCTTTTGACCGCCATCCCAGATCCAGCCCGGCATACAGAGTCTTGTTGTCAGCGTAGAAGACCGATGGCGCATAGGCGCTGCCCTGGAAAGTGTAATCCGCGGCATAAACTATGTCAAACAGTCCTTTGTCCTGAATTCTGTAGCCTCCGGTCAGATCATAATGGAAACGAGCCGCAAAATTGCCTTTCACTCCCAACGAGATGTCCATTTTGTCCACGGTGTTATCCATCAATGCGTTATGGCCGTAGGCAGCCAAAGGATTGAGTTGATGCCATCCGTTCACAAGGGAGGAATAAGTGTTGAGTCTGTCGCCTCCCACGCACTTGGCGTACAAAGTTAGATACGACCTGACGGCCTCGAAACCGACATAGAGATCAGGATAGAAGATCTGGCTTTTGTTCTCAAACATTTCGGCTGGGGTCTGAGTCGTTCCGGTGAGAGGTTTTGAGTCATCGCTGTGGATTGCGGTACCGACCTTCACGCCGAGAGTGAAATCCCAGCGGTTCTTGGAGAAGACATATTTAGGAGTAATGCTGAAAGTGCCCGCCGTAGCGTCAAGCGCGTCACCGAAATAAGCCATCCGCATATCCAGATCCATCAGGAATGAATTGTTCCTGTCGAAAGAAGGGCCGAAAGAGCCGTGGAAACCAAGCAGATTCTCCGAGACCCCGAAACCGACGTTTCCAGCGCCGTCAAAGTCCAAGTCATCTTGAGAATGGTCGAACGACAGAGAGGCGTCATAGAAGAACCTCTTGGATCTCTCATCGTTGCTGAACAGACGGGCGTCGAAACCGAAATTGTTGTTCATTCTTTTGACAAGAGAGTCCTTGGCAGCCACAATGTCGTAATGCGCGCCTAAGGTAAGAGACGTTCTGTTCCAGTCGGAACGGCCCTCAACACCGAACGTATTGGTGAAGTCATAGCCCGAATAATTGTCCGAAGTGGCTTTCATCGAGGAATTTATGACATCGTAATTTCCGAAATAGGAACGGAAGGAGTCATAAGCGCTCATCTGGAAACGCCCCCTCATCAGCGGGCTGAAGACCGCAGTTAGTTCAGGATGCAGAGTGTAGCCGGCTCCCGCACTCAAATAGAGTTTCTTCCCGTCATAGGCGTCCGCCTGAGGCTTCACGTCCATCAGATAGGGCTTGAATTCGTAAGACCCTTTGTAAGGGTTATTAAACACTGTGTAATTGAAATCCACGTCAAAATGGGAAAGAGAATCGGGTACTAACATCTCCTGTTGAGGCTTGTGGGATTCCACAAGTTTTCCCTCGTAAGTGTTAGTGACCTCAACGGTAGGATTGATCGATTGGGCCAGAGCCGAACTCCCGCACGCAAAACCGAGAACCAACAATATAATATATCTTTTCATACTCTTATTTTTCTTCCAGTTTACTTAATTTGTCAAGTCTCATTCTCACATTGTCGGTAATGTCGTCAGGATGCTTGCCGTCAGACTTGTAGCCGTCCAAAACGCTCCGGAAAGTGGCCTCAGCCTGTTTCAGATTGTCATTCTCCACGAAAGTGTCACCCAGAACCACGAAGGCCTTTGCGAGCCAGTAGTTCTGCCCTCCTGCTTTGTCGGAGAATTTGTAGACCATAGCCTCAACATCGGAGAAATTGCCTTTGTCGTAAGTGTCCTGAATGATCATATAAGACGCCTCGGCGCCCTCATCGGTCTTTGGGCTGGAACTCAATTCCTTGAACAGGGCGAACGCCTTGTCCCGCTGACTTGTGGCAAGATAGGATTTGGCGCTTATGTAATCTGACTCCCTGAGCTGAGCCACGGAAGCCGAACTCATAGCCTTGACCTCCGAAGCCGATGCGATAGCCTTCTCAAAACTGCCACCCCTGTAAGCGGAACGCATCATACCCTCGCAAGCATTGAGCTTGTCAGTCGATGAGGCTGAGCTGCTCTTCAATTCCGAATAGATGTCATAAGCATCATCGAAATGCTCCATCGAATAGCTCAGATTGGCATAACTGAACCGGGACTTGCTCACGAAATCCCCGACTGCATTGCTGTCTAAAACCTTTGAATAATACTCCAGGGCCTTTTCCTTGTTGCCGAGATTGCGATAGCATTCCGCAAGATAGTAGTCGGCCTTGACATTTTGCGCTCCGGAAGGATACTTGTTCTGATAATTGTCCAATGCTGTAATAGCCTGCTGGAAATTCTCGGTAAGGAAGATCTGCTCAGCCGCATTGAAATAGCCGGCCTCCTTTTCAGACGCGCTCATACCCTTGTCCGCGCCCACGCTTTCAGCGTAATCCAGATAATTGTAAGGCTCCCCTTTCGCCTGGTAGACAGACTCGATAGCAAGCATAGCGTCGTTTTTGTACTCTGTCCCCGGCATCTCGCTTACAACTTTCTTGAAGTAGATGAGCGACTTGTCATAATCGTGTCTGTTTCTCTCGATCATTCCGAGCTCTATCAGAGACTTGGCTATGAAAGTGGAGTCTCCGGTGGTGGTAAGCAATTTGGAAAAACTGCTCTCTGCCTCGGAAATTCTGTCGGAATCCACGTATGAACGTCCCAATTCGTAAAGCGTCTCACTGTAGAAAGGCACTTGCGGACTGACCTTCAGCACTTTGGACAGAGACTCTATTCGCTTGGATTTGTTACCCTCAAGACCGTAGGCGATGCCGAGACGGTAGTACGGGTACATATCGTCATCGAAGCCGAAACGCTTGACAGCCCCCGAATACGCCTCAACGGATTTCTTGTAATCCTTCTGTATGAAATCGCAGTCAGCCCTTCTCAAAGAAGCGTCTTTGCCATACTGAGGCTCGCTCCGGGAAAGATAATTGTCGAACCATTTGGCCGCCATCGGGTACTCGGCGTTCTTGAAATAGCAATAAGCTATGTCGTAGGGAATCAGTTGAGACTCCTTCATCCCGTCCAATGCGGAGATGTTGTAAAGATCATTGAAAGCGGTCTTTGCCTGCGCATAGTCACCGCTTCTGAAATACGATTCCGCAATCCAGTATCTTGACAGCTGGTTCAGTCTGTCGTGACGGTCGGTGTAATAAGCGACTGCCTTCAGACAAGGAATGGCATCCTTGTAGGAACCGTTACTGATCAGTTGGTCGGCGCGAAGATAGTAGGCTTTGATGTAATTGGACTTCATCCCCTCATCCAGATTGTCAATCTTGTCGTAAGCAGCCACTGCTCCGGCGTAATCGTGGTTGTACAAAGATGCGACGGCCATATATCCATAGATTTTGTCGTTTTTCTCCTTGCCTGAGCGTGCGATGTATTCGGTGAACGCGGAAGTGTCGTGATTCAGGTCAAAGGCGAGCTTGGCGTAATTGAAATAGGCGTCATCCTGAATCTTAGCATCGTAGGACGAGCCGGACGCGGCTTTGAACGCATCCATTGCCGCCACTTTGTTCTTAGTCTGAATGTAGCAGTAGCCCATCTGATAGTCAGCAGCCTGTCCGAGCGAATCACTTCTGTCAGTCATCTTGGTGAAACTATCAATCGCACCGGCATAATCCTTAACCGCGTAAAGAACTGAGCCTGCATAATAATAATCGGCTCTTGACTTGCTTTCTTTGCCACCTGAACTCAAGGAATAGTACTCGTTGGCTTTGGCGGAATTCCCCCTGACCAGATAAGATTCGGAAATGATTCTGGCGAGATGCGGCTTGCGGTCTGAGGGAATCAGCTCGTAGATGCCCGGGCCTTCGTTCACGACGTAAGCATAGTCTTTCTGCATAAAGCGACACTCAAGCATATAATAATGTGAGAGCTGCGTAAATCTCGGATCCTTCGAGGCTTTCTCGAAATAGTCGAAAGCATTAGAGAAACGCTTGTCATAATAGGAGATGTAACCAAGGGAATATCTTGCGGGAGCGGTGTAATCCGAGTAGGCCATTCCGTCTATTTTGCGGAATCCCTCGGAGGCCTTGGGATAATCCCCGTTTATGTAAAGGCTGTAGGATTTTTTGAAAAGAAATTCCGGCAATTGGTCTGAGTAAAGCAGGTCGGGATTGATTCTCGACAATTCTTCCGCGGCTTCCGCGTAACTTTCTTTGTCAAAAAGATTCAGACCGGAATAGTACCTGATCTGCGGCAGCAGAACCGAATAAGGATAGTTAAACGAGTAGGCGTCCACGCGCTTGGAGTAGCCTTGAGTCTGCATCCTGACCGAGCACAGAACCGAATAGCCTTCCGGCATCACATCCTGTTCAGATAAGGACAACTCATCGAACATAGCGCACGCTCGCTCGTACATCCCGTGGTTATATAGTCTGACAGCTTGCCTGTAATCTCTCGATGCTGAGCTCTGCGCTTGCATGCCGTGTCCCGATGAGATGAACAGGGCAGCAAAAACGGCAGCAAAAAATTTCAATTTCATATTAGAATATATTTTTACAAATTTAATTATTTTTCGGCTATATTTGTTATCCTATTACGCATGGTAAGACATTTTTAATCATTATGGAAGACAACAGAACACTTATTTCATTCAAGGACGCCGACATAATCAACGGAGAAAGCACCGTAATCTACGGGTTGAATATGACTGTGGCCACAGGGGACTTCGTCTATATAGTCGGTAAGGTGGGAACCGGAAAAACCTCCATCATCAGGACTATGACTGCGGAGAATCGGCTTCTCAAAGGCGAGGGCACGGTGTGCGGTTTTTCTCTCAACGGAATAAAAGACAAGGATATTCCATTTTTGAGACGGAAACTCGGGGTCGTGTTCCAGGATTTCCAACTGCTGATGGACAGAAGTGTCCGCGACAATCTGGAATTCGTGCTCAGGGCCACCGGATGGAAGAACGAGGATGAGATCGACAAACGGATTGCGGAGGTTCTGGATGACGTACAGATGAGCAATAAGGCTCACAAGATGCCGCATCAGCTTTCCGGAGGCGAGCAGCAGAGAATTGCCATAGCAAGATCCATTCTCAACAATCCCGAGGTGATTCTTGCGGACGAGCCTACCGGCAATCTGGACAACGAGACCGCCAACGGGATTCTACAACTCTTGTCAGGAATTAACAAGAAAAACGGTACGGCCATAGTGATGGTGACGCACAACAGAAGCATTTTTGAGAAGTACCCGGGAAGAGTTATGGTGTGCAAAAAAGAAAGTTGCTCGGAGCAAAGCAAAGATGAGGATGTCATTGACCTTTCGATGACCATTTGATTATGACTCTTAAAGAGAGATACTCCTTCGTAAGAGACTGGTTCAGAAAGAATATGCCGGAGGCTCACACTGAACTGGCGTACTCAAATCCGTTCGAGTTGCTTGTAAGCGTCATCCTTTCCGCCCAATGCACGGACAGAAGGGTGAATCTGGTCACTCCACCTCTGTTTGAGAGATACGGGACTCCTTCGGCCCTTGCCCGGGCGTCTTTTGAAGAGGTGTTTCCGCTGATAAGATCCATTTCCTATCCGAACAGCAAAACTACCCATCTCATTGCGATGGCGAAGAAACTGATCAGTGATTTCGACGGGGACATCCCTTCCGACATCGACAGCCTGATGTCTCTCCCGGGAGTAGGGCGAAAGACGGCCAATGTCATCGCCTCCATAGTTTACGACAAACCCGTGATTGCTGTGGACACCCACGTGTTCAGGGTGTCGCACCGCATCGGACTTTCCGATGGGAAGACTCCCGAGGCCGTGGAGAAGGATCTGGAAAGGCACATCCCAGAGGACGAAAGGGCCAAGGCTCATCACTGGCTGATTTTGCACGGGAGATATGTCTGCACTGCGAGAAAGCCTTCGTGCGAGGAGTGCGGTCTCAACCCTTGGTGCCGGTACCACATTGACAATAATAGAATTATTTAGCGGAAGATATGTATTTCACATCTGAAAATTTGTTAATGGTCGGCTCCGTGCTTGTGTTCACGGCAGTGATCCTGTCCAGAACTGGCTACAAGTTCGGGATCCCGGCTTTACTGGTGTTCCTGACGGTAGGGATGGCCTTCGGGAGCGACGGCGTTGGCTTGGTCTTCAATAATTACAGGCAGGCGCAATTTGTGGGAATCACCGCGCTGAGCGTAATATTGTTCACCGGCGGTATGGAGACAAATGTCTCGTCCATCAGGCCTGTTCTCAAGCAAGGGATAATGCTGTCCACCATAGGAGTGTTTCTGACTGTCCTTTTCACTGGACTGTTCATCTTCTATCTGACAAGAATAGAGAGAATCTCACTCCCGCTTTCCATAGTTATGTGTTTCCTTATGGCGGCGGTTATGTCCTCAACCGATTCTGCGTCGGTGTTCAGCATTCTCAAGAACAGCAAAATGAGGCTAAAGGAGAATCTTCAGCCGCTGCTTGAGTTCGAGTCCGGAAGCAACGACCCCGTGGCCTTCGTCATCAACATAGTCCTGATCAAATCAGCGAGGATTCTTTTCGACCCGTCATCCGTCAACGGCATCAATTACGGATCTCTCGTCCTAAGCGCGGGAGCGACGCTGCTGATGCAGATCATCTTCGGGGCGGCGCTCGGTGTGGGGATAGGCTTTCTGACCGTCTGGATTATGAGACGTGTGCGACTGAGCACGGCACTATATGCGATTATGCTTCTGAGCGTCGGCTTCTTCACTTTTTCAGTAACTGAACTGTGCGAGGGGAACGGCTACCTCGCTGTGTACATCGCCGGCCTCATTATCGGGAACAAGCCGCTTGAGAACAAGAAAGAGATTCTGAAGTTTCTTGACGGCATGACCTGGCTGATGCAGATAGGGATGTTCCTCACCCTGGGCCTTCTTGTCAACCCGCACGATATGATGAAAGTAGCTCCGGTAGCATTGCTTATTGGGGTATTCCTGATTTTCATAGGGCGCCCGCTCGCTGTCTTTCTCAGTCTGATTCCTTTCAGAAATTTTTCGTTCAGATCTAAGATCTTCACCTCATGGGTCGGTCTGAAAGGGGCGGTTCCGATCATATTCGCAACCTATCCCATAGTCAACGAGATTCCGGGATCGGAACAGATTTTCAACATAGTCTTCTTCATAACCCTGCTCTCTATGATTCTTCAGGGAATGACCATTCCTAAAGTCGCCAAATGGCTTCATCTGGCGCTGCCTCCTTCAGCGAAACCGGACACGTTCGGAATCGAGATTCCCGAGGAAGCCGGAAAGATGATCGGCCACACGTTGACTAATGAGGATCTTTCCGAAGGCAACACTCTCAAGGAAGTCAATCTTCCTGAAAACGCAAGGGTGGTGATAATCAAACGAGACAAGAAATTCATCGTTCCGGACGGCTCGGTCCATCTGAAAGCAGGTGACAAGCTGCTGATGATCCGCTCCGGCGACGATTCATCGCAAGCATCGTCTTAACCGGCTTGGGCGATAGCTCAAAGGAATTATCTGAATATTAGAGAGAAGACAGTTCCATCGACATCGGAGCGGCTCAGATGCAAAGCGCCGCCGTGATTCTTACATAATTCATATTGACGAGGACCTGCCGGAATAATATGATTAGCCGAAAGCCTTATTTTTATTGACAGTGACATTGGCATTTAGCCCATCACTTCCGCATTTCGCCCACACGCTGTCATACTGAGCCTGAGTCATCGTGACCGTAATGACTTGGTCATTGCCTTCCGCATCTTTCTGGAGACCGCAATAAAGCGGTTGCCGTAACACTGAAGTTCACACGTCTGTGACGGGAAAGAGAGCATTGTGATCGAACCATTATCCGGGCAATTGACAATTGTCAGTTTCGTCAGCATCGACACATCGAATGCGGTAAGTTCCCTATTAGAAGAAAAGAAAGCTTTCTCGACGCTGCCGAACAAATATCAAGAAACAATAGTCCAATGCTACGTAAGGACAATAGAGAATCTCTCTTAAAAAGAGACGTGCGACAAACTTGATTCCGACAACAGATCACTGTATGGTAAACCTTTAAGAGGATGTTCCGTTGATGAGCGGATAAAGGTAGATTACGGGATCTTGAGGATGATTATTCAAAACAAGTGAGTAAATTTGCAGAGGACAAACTAAAAACACAATTATATGAAAAAAGTTATATGCAGCGCCAAGGCGCCGAAAGCCATCGGGCCTTACAGTCAGGCGATCGAGGCGAACGGAACTCTTTACGTTTCAGGCCAGCTTCCAGTAAATCCATCCGACGGCACCATTCCTCAGACGATTGAGGAACAGACTCACCAGTGCTTTGCCAACATCAAAGCCATTCTTGACGAGGCCGGATATGGTTTCGAAAACGTGGTCAAATCCGTTGTGCTTCTTTCCGACATCAAAGACTTCGCCGCGATTAACAAGGTGTATGCTGACTATTACACCGAGAAGATGCCGGCGCGACTATGCTATCAGGTCGCTGCACTCCCGATGGGCGCTAAAATAGAGGTTGAGACCACGGCGGTGAAATAATCGGTAAGAAACAATTCTGAAACATCGGTGAAATAACGAATCAACAACCGGGCGGTACATTTGCGCAGTAAATCAAAACTTGGCAAATGGACAATCTGTATCTTGGACTAATCGTCTTCATCTTCATTCTTGCGATATTTGACCTGATCGTCGGGGTCAGCAACGACGCGGTCAATTTTCTCAACTCGGCAATTGGAGCGAAAGTGGCCACATTCCGCACAATAATCATCATAGCTTCGATAGGCATCATCTGCGGGGCGTCAATGAGCGGCGGAATGATGGAAATCGCAAGACACGGGATATTCCGCCCCGAGATGTTCACATTCAAAGAGCTGATGGCAATATTCCTTGCCGTGATGGTCTCCGACATTATTCTTCTGGACATTTTCAACTCTCTCGGAATGCCCACATCCACAACCGTTTCTATGGTATTCGAACTGCTGGGAGGCACATTCGCAATAGCCATACTCAAGATGATAAGCGACGAGACAGGGAGTCTCGAAATCTCAGGCCTTATGAACACGGGAAAAGCCCTGTCAATGATCATAGCCATCTTCATTTCAGTCGCAATAGCGTTCGTGTTCGGAACAGTCGTGCAATTTCTGACCAGAATCATATTCACATTCAACTACAAAAAGAATCTAAAATGGAAAATCGGCCTGTTCGGCGGCATCTCCGCAACGGCGATTGTCTATTTTATGCTTATCAAAGGCATCGGCACATTCGCATTCGTGAGCAAAGAGACAATGGATTTCATCAACGTCAACGCTCCGATGATAGCAGGCGTGTGCCTGGTGTTCTTCACCATTTTATCGCAGGTGCTGTACGCATTGAAGGTCAACGTGTTCAAGTTCATCGTACTGATGGGCACATTCGCATTGGCTATGGCCTTCGCCGGAAACGATCTGGTGAATTTCATCGGAGTGCCCCTTGCAGGCTATTCCTCCTACATCGACTTCGCAGCCAACAGCAACACCGATGCCGCTCACTATTTTATGGGAGTGTTGAACACGACCGAAAAACCCGGGGCTATCTTTCTGTTCGGAGCCGGATTGGTTATGATTATCTCTCTGGCCACATCCAAGAAGGCACGCAATGTGGTCAAGACTTCAGTGGACCTCTCAAGACAGGCCTCCGGGGATGAGATGTTCGGCTCATCCAAAATCGCAAGAGTACTGGTCAGGACCAGTTCCAATCTTGCCGGAACACTCGCCGAGAACGTTCCGCTATCAGTCAGAAAATGGATTGACGACCGATTCCTCGCGCCGGAGATTCCAGCAAAAGACGGAGCCGCTTTTGATGAGATCAGAGCTTGCGTAAACCTTGTGGTAGCAAGTCTTCTGATTGCCTTGGGAACTTCCTTACAGCTGCCTCTATCAACGACTTACGTCACATTTATGGTTGCGATGGGCAGTTCGCTCGCAGACAGGGCTTGGGGAAGAGAAAGCGCCGTGTTTCGTATCACCGGAGTGCTCTCGGTAATAGGGGGATGGTTCATAACCGCAGGTGCGGCATTCATTCTATGCTTTGTAGTCAGCCTGATGATGTACTTCGGAGGAGCCACCATTCAAATCACAATCGTTCTACTGACTTTGTTCCTGCTTCTGAGAAGCAGCATCCGCTATTCGCGCAGAAAGGCGGAGGGAAGCTCCGATGAACTGTTTGACAAGATGATGGACAGCAACGACAAGCAGGAGACGCTCGCCTTGCTGGAACAACACATAGACAAAAGCCAGACGGACTTTCTGGAATTCGCCACGACCTCATATTCCCAAATCACTGACGGCTTCGTCAACGAGAACCTGAGCCTGCTCAGCAAAGCCGAGAATTCGATGCGACAAAGAAGAATCGAGTTGAAAAACACAAGAAGAAAAGAAATCATCGGGCTAAGAAAAATCAATCACGTCAAAGCCCTCGAAATCAACACTTGGTTCCATCTCGGCAAAAACAGTTGCGAAGACATATTGTAC
Source organism: Bacteroidales bacterium (assembly GCA_041667245.1). GTDB lineage: Bacteria > Bacteroidota > Bacteroidia > Bacteroidales > UBA932 > Cryptobacteroides. The sequence goes on from JBAYFJ010000039.1 coordinate 11,680, forward strand.
TGTCTAAGAAGGATTTGCGACTCGTGTCAGGAACACGTAGACAACAATTTCGCGCCTCTGGGCAAAGACAGGATCAAAGAATTCCTCCCGCTTCGCGACACAATGCTGTTTCTTCTGCGCAGAACGGAAAAACTGATAGAGAACAATGAGTATTCAGACGAGGCTGATGTACTGAGAGGTTTCGGGCAGTTGAAGGAATGTCTGGTAGAGACTAAGGAAGGTATGATGGTCAGAATGCAGTCCACACAGGACAATATTACTGTTTCCTACGTCTACATGAATATGCTTCAGGAGACATTGCAACTTCTCAATTGCCTTGGCCAACTGCTTGAGGCTCAGAAGAATCTAAAGATTTTTGGCAAGACTGAACCTGTAATCGAGACCACCGCTGCGAGATAGTGTCACTTTGATCTCACCGTGATGGAGAATAACCGAGTTCTTGACGATTGCAAGGCCGAGTCCGGTGCCGCCTAACGCTCTTGAACGACCTTTGTCCACACGGTAGAATCTCTCGAAAAGATGCGCCAGATGTTGCTCGGGGACACCGCAGCCGTCGTCGGAGAAACTGAAAAAATAAGAATCGGAAGTCTCCTTGAGCAGTTTCACTGTGATGGTGACGCCATCGCCGGCATAGCTCAAAGCATTGTCCGTCAGATTTGAGAATATAGAGTACAGCAAAGACCGGTTGCCACGGATGATGACATCTTTGCCCACCAAAGGCAGAAATCTGTCGGAGTGGTCAGCGAGTCTCTGTGCGGCATCCTCCTCTACGGCAAGCAACAACTCGCTGACACTCACCTCCTCCGTGACGAAGGCATCCGAAGATTCGTCAATCTTGGTGAGCAAGGACATATCCCTAAGCAGATCCGACAATCTCTGAACCTGAGCATAGCATTTCTCCAGAAAGACCTTCTTCGTTCCCTCGTCCATAGTCTTGTCATTTACGATAGTCTCAAGATAACCCCGAATGCTCGTCACCGGAGTCTTCAGCTCGTGAGCCACATTCTGTGTCAATTGACGCTTGAGGCGAGTCTTGTCATCCTCGCTGTTCTGGAGTTTGGCATAAAGACGCACTATGTTTCTGGATATGTCGCCGAGCTCCCCGCCGGGGAACTTCAAATCCGCATTTTCCACATCCTCGTTGTCCTCGGCCATACGCGCGAATCTCGTCAATTGGCTTATGTTCGAGCCAATACGACTGGAAAAGCTGGCTATCACTATGACCATTAGCACTATAGCCGCCAATGAGACCCAAAAGAAATTCAAATCCGCTGCAAGGAGATGCACAAGCTTGACATTGTAAGGAAGAGACGTCCTTATTATGTAACCGTGCTCCGGAAAAAAAGTCGCTGAGTAGAAAAACGTGTCATTGACAGTCTGAGAGTTCCTTTTCAGATCATATCCCCGGCCATATTTCAGCGCGACACTTATTTCTTTCCTTGAGAGATGATTAGGCATAGACGTGAAATTACGGTCACGACTGTCATACAAAACCACACCTGAGGGATTGATTATGGTAACTCTCAGACTGTCAACACTATGCGTCCGCACATAGCCATCCACGGCCGGGAAGCAAAGACTATCTCCTATCGAATTAGCCATCAAAGAATTGTACTCCTGAAGACGGGAGTCCAGCAGTTCCACTCTGTAGACCTTCTCCCTGTGATGCTGATAGAAAGCGAAAAACGCCACGAAAGCCAGAAACAGAGAAATGACGCTAAAAAATAGTTGACGGCTGAAAGACATATTATCAAACGTTCTCGTCAAAAGCGTAGCCGTAGCCGTGCCTTGTGACAATGTGGTTACCGTAAGGACCGAGTTTTTTCCTGAGTCTTGTCACGCTCACATCCACAGCCCGGTCCAAGACATCACTCTCGTCCGGCCAGACGAGATCAAGAATTTTAGTTCTTGAGAACACGCTGCCGGGATGGCTCATCAGAAGATGCAGAATTTCAAGTTCCTTTTTGGCCATAGACACCTCCTCGCCGGAAACGGAAAGCACTTTTTTTTCATAATCCAGTTCAATGCCGGCGAATTTCAACAAGCCTCCCTGCTCCTCCTCTATAGATGAAGGAGCAGATTTGATCGTGCGCCTAAGCACAGCCCTGACCCTTGAAATCACTTCAGGAAGAGAGAAAGGCTTGGCAATGTAGTCGTCGGCTCCGTGGGCGAAACCGGCCACCAAGTCGTCATCGGTGTCTTTGGCTGTGATGAAGATAATCGGGACATCCGCTGTCTCAGGCCGGCGCCGCATACTGTCAGCCATTGCGAATCCCGACATTTCACCCATCATAACGTCCAAAAGGATAAGCGAAAAAGACGGAAGAGGCAACCTCATCGCCTCTTCCGCCGAATTGGCGGTCTCGACTTCATAACCTTCTTTGCGAAGATTATAACTCAGAATGTCACAGACATCCTGTTCGTCGTCAACCACAAGTATCTTGCTCATAAAGATTATTTTACGAACTGTGACTTCAATGCCTCAATCTTCTCCTGAGCATTGTCCCCCTTGGCTCCGAAATAGAACTTGATCTTCGGCTCAGTGCCGGAAGGTCTCACTGAAACGACATCCCCTTCCTCGCTGAAGAACTGAAGGACGTTTGAGGACGGAAGCCCTGTCTTGTCCGTCTGAAGATAGTCGACTGCCTTCACGACCTTGGATCCCGCAAGCGCCTTAGGAGGATTCTGCCTCATATCAGCCATAATCTTCTGAATCTCCTCAGCTCCGGTCTTGCCTTTGCGAACGAGAGAAGTAAGACTCTCCTTTCTGTAACCGAATTCCTTGTAAATCTTCTGAATTAGCTGATAGAGCGTAAGTCCTTGATCAGCAGCCCAAGCAGCGCATTCCGCAACCATTGAGCAGGCAATCTGGGCATCCTTGTCGCGCACAAACTGTCCGACGTTGAAGCCGTAACTTTCCTCGCCTCCGCAGATGAACTGTCCGCCTGAATTCTCATTCTTCTTGACAATCTCGGCGATGTACTTAAAGCCCGTGAGCACATTGTACACTTTCACACCGAACTTATGGCAAATCTCAGCAATGGTCTCTGTCGTGACTATGGTCTTCACGCAATAGTCTTTGTCCGTCAGCTTGCCGAGTTCCTTCCATCGGGAAAGAATGTAGTAAGTCAGCATAGAACCGGTCATATTGCCGTTGAACAGAATCATCCTGCCTTCATTGTCTCTCGCTGCTATTCCCATTCTGTCCGCATCAGGATCAGTCGCAAGTACGATGTCAGCGTGTTCTTTTTCCGCCACGTCAATCGCCATCTTCAAAGCGGAAGGCTCCTCAGGATTAGGCGAAGCGACCGTCGGGAAATCCCCATCGCTCACATCCTGCTCAGGCACGTGATAGACTTTCTCGAATCCGAGTCTGCACAGACACTCCGGAACCAGTCTCACGCCACACCCGTGAAGCGGGGTGTAGACGAATTTCAGATCCTTATGTCTGGCGCGGGATTCAGGCGAAAGCATAAGAGAGAGGATGTCGCGAAGATAGCTCTCGTCCATTTCTTTCCCCATAAGCTCAACCTCACCGCACTCAAGCCCCTTGTCGAACTTAACCTGAGAAGGCTCTGTGATTCTCGCGACCTCCGCCACAATGTCTTTGTCCACCGGAGAAGTGATCTGAGCGCCGTCAGCCCAAAAGACTTTGTAGCCGTTGTATTCCTTAGGATTGTGGGAGGCAGTGATCATAATGCCGGCCGTCGCACCCTTGGCGCGAATGGCATAACTCAGTTCAGGAGTAGGCCTGATGTTGTCGAAAAGAAACACGTGAAGCCCGTTGGCGGAAAGCACATCTGAGGCAATCTTCGCAAACAGTTTGCTGTTGTTGCGGCTGTCGAAAGA
>JBAYFJ010000040.1:0-15265 GCA_041667245.1 Bacteroidales bacterium
ACAACATCATCGAACCGGACAAGTCCATCGACAAGATTGTTGGAAGGATTGTGCGTCAACTTCAGAAGCGCGAATCGGAGAAATAGTTATTATCGCACAAAGCCTGAGAACCGCGGTTTAGCGTTCCGCCTGCTCGACCAGCCAAGTGAACAGCTGGAGGAACTGGGTTTCTCCTTTCTGGCATGCGAATTTCTCCGGATGGAACTGGACTCCTATCACGTTGTCAGCGGTAGTGGACTCGATTGCTTCCACCACGGAGTCGCGCGAGAGCGCGACAACCTTGAATCCTGGGGCTATGTCTTTGACTGCCTGATGGTGAAAACTGTTGACCACGAGTGTCTCTTTGCCTAATATCTTGAATAGCAGGGATTTCTTGTCTATCGTTATGGTGTGGGTGCCGCTGTTTGACGGCGCTTTCTGACTGTGCTTGACGAATGAGGTTTTGAGCTGCGAAGGGATGTCCTGGAAGAGGCTGCCTCCAGCGACTACGTTGAGCATTTGCTCACCGCGGCAGATGGCGAGCACAGGCAGGCCTTGCTCCAGTGCGGTTTTGATGAAAAGATAGTCGGAGGAGTCTCTTTCGGGGCAGACTTCCCCTAATTGTCTGAGGGGCTCTTCTCCGTAGTATCTCAATGGGTCCACGTCATCTCCTCCTGTCATCACGAGAGCGTCTATAGAGGAAAAAATCTTGTTCAGTTGTGCTCTGTCCGTGGTCCAAGGGATTATGACGGGGACGCCTCCGGCGTTCCTGATGGAGTTGATGTAGGACATTCCTACCGATGCATCGGATTCGGAGGTGTTGGCGGACACTCCGATCAGCGGTTGTGCTTTGACGCCGCTAAGGGTAAGAGCCGCAAGGATGATGATCCAAACTGTTTTCTTCATCTTATCTGTAATTTTGCGCGTAAATGTACTATAAAATTTTTATCAGCCACTTCTTTTTGGTTGTTTTAGTGCGTAAATTTGTGGTATTATTTGAAAAAGAATGGACAATTTCGCAGCTATAGATTTCGAGACGGCCAACGAGTGCAACACAAGCGTGTGCAGCGTGGGAGTGGTGGCTTTCAGAGACGGGAAAGTGTATGACTCGTTTTACAGCCTGATACATCCCGAGCCGGATTATTACCAGTGGTTTTGTCGGAGAGTACACGGCCTCGGACCCGAGGACACCGATGACGCTCCCGTTTTCCCGGAAGTGTGGGAAAAAGTCCGGCCGGTAATTGATGGCCTGCCTCTTGTGGCACACAACAGTCGTTTTGACGAAGGATGCCTGAAAGCAGTCTTCAAAGTCTATCAGATGGACTATCCGGATTATGACTTTTTCGACACTCTCTGCGCTTCAAGAAAACACTTCGGACTGAGTCTTCCGAACCATCAGCTTCAGACTGTGGCTGGAGCATGCGGATTCGATCTTGTCCACCATCACAACGCACTTGCCGATGCAGAGGCTTGCGCCGCGATTGCACTTAAAATTCTCTAACTGATGGATAAACTGAATGATTTCAAATCGTTGAAAGGCCTTTTGAAAAAGACTAAAGCAGAGGAAAAAGCCGTTCCGTTTAAAGCTGAAAAGGCTAAGACAATTAAGAAACCTCAAGAGAAGACGCATTCAAGCCCGTTGGGCAGAAGAGTCGAAATGATGGCCTCGGACGAGAGGGGAGTAATCGTGGAATTGCTTGATGACAAAAAAGTTGAAATCGAATTGGATAGCGGTCTTTTGATTACCGCCGGGCCCTATGACTATGCGATCACTGATCATGCTGAGGAAAAGCGATTGTTCAATTCTGTCTCGGGCAAGCCCTCGAAAGACGGTTCTCTGAAAGAAATGAAAGGCGACAACTCGTCAACACTTGAAGTCGATCTTCACATCAGCGCAATTCCCGGAGGAAAAAATGTGCCCGAAAGAAATGTGCTGAACTTTCAGCTTGAGACCTTCAGGAGTGTAGTCAGAGAACAATCCTCCCACAAAGGCAGGCATATAATCTTTATCCACGGCATCGGAGACGGCACTTTGAGGCGGGCTCTGAGAAAAGAACTTGACGAAGTCCTGCCCCTGACCTGTGCGTATTCCATTGTCTCTCAAGCCGTTATCGATGTAGTTATAAAATAGCTATGAGAGACGTCCACATATTTGTTCATTATTCGGTCTATTTCCTTTTGTCTTACGTAGCAACACACAATCCTTCCAGAGAGATGATTCTTGACAGAAGTGAACGGATCTGCGGCTCATCATCAATAATAATAATGCTTAACATAATATATATAGATGTTGACGATTTGTTTTCAGGGGCAAATTTACAAAAATGCAGAGAAGAATTAATGAAATAACGACAAATAAAACTTTCTAATTCATTTTTTATACTTATATTTGCCTTTGATTCGTAGGATTGTATAGACAGAATAAAACTATTTTAATATTTATTGTTAGGAAAAATTTTAAAAGCAATGAAGAAGGTAATTCTAATTATGCTCGTACTGATGGGTGTAGCATTCACAGTACAGGCTCAGGAGCAACAAGGTGAGAAGAAACTTGTTAGTGAGGCTTATGATGAGTTCAACCCTTACTGGTACATGCAGTTGCAGGGTGGTGCTTCCTACGCTCTCGGAGAGGCTGATTTCACAGATCTGATTTCACCGGCCGCTCAGGTGTCCGTCGGGTACAAATTCTCAAAACTGTTCGGCGCAAGACTTGCTATCAGCGGTTGGCAGGCAAAGAACTATTACTCAAGGCCTAATTTCTCTTACACTTGGAACTATGTTCAGCCAAGCATTGATCTTACCCTTGATCTTGGAACTTTGTTCGCAGGGTGGAAGCCTAAACGCTTCTTCAATCCTTATGCTTTCATAGGTGGAGGTGCTCCTGTAGGCATTAACAATGACGATGCTCTTGACGCTCAGGGCAAGAATAATGTGAACTTCCTTAAGATTTGGGAAGACACTAAGGTCTTCTGGGCTGTAAGAGGCGGTCTCGGAGCTGATTTCCGTATTTCTGATCATTTCGCTATCGGTATTGAGGGCAACGCTAATATGATGCCTGACAACTACAACTCCAAGAAAGGCAAAAATAATGGTCCTGATTGGCAGTTCAACGCTCTTGTCGGCTTGAAGTTCAATTTCGGCAAGACTTACAAGCATCACGATGCTGTGTATGAGTACGTTGCTGCTCCTGCTCCTAAGAAAGAAGCTCCTAAGGAGACTAAACCGGTTGTTAAGGAAGAGCCAAAGACGGTTGTTGTTGAAGAGCCTGAGTCTCAGGACTATTATGTGTTCTTCGATCTCAACAAGAGCGTGATTCGCAACAGCGAGCTTCCTGAGCTCAATGACTTGCTTGCCTATATGAACGAGAACCCTTCATCCACTGTTCAGCTTACCGGTTACGCTGACAAGGAGACAGGTAACAAGACGATCAACCAGCGCCTTTCTGAAAGACGTGCGGCAGTTGTTAAGGATTACCTCGTCAACAAGGGTATCGCTGCAGATCGTATCGCTACGGCTGCTAAGGGTGACACTGTTCAGCCTTTTGAGGAAGAAGTCAAGAACCGTGTGACAATCGCAGTTACCAACGCTAAGTAATTTTACTTTTTGACATTTAAGGGGGTCCGCAAACGATCGTTTGCGGACCCCCTTATTTAAATGCTACATAGCGTGGGGCACAAGTGGCTGTGAAACAATGCGTTACTCGATGATCGGGTAGCGTTTTTGATACCCGATCATTGCACAAATAACTAATACACAATGTGATATACCCCACGCTCCAATGGAACCTCATTATTGCTACTCGTATTGTGACATTGTCGGATAATATCTCTTTACGTTGACAGCCAGTCAGCGGTCGCTTGACAGCGACAACGTCGGCTCACAATGCTCGCTCACTCAACTGCCGACCATAATTGGAGCGGCGAAAATGCCGCCTTAAATGTCGCAAGTAGATTTTTGATGAAAATATTATTATGAAATACGGTTAGCACGAGATGCGTGTAACTGACCCTCTTTTTGCAGCCCACCCATTAATTGTAACATCACAAATCGCAAGATTCTTGATTTCGTAAACAGAAAGGCCCCTTTTTCTTACCAAATCGAAAAATTCTTCATTCCGTAAGAAAAGTATGGGGTTTTACTTACCGAATTGACAAAAGCCTTTTGACGTTGACAGACAGTCGGCATCAGCCGACCGCGGCCGAATGGCCGCGCATGTCCTTGGGGACAGCCAGCTCTGCCGGCAGGGGATTAGACATCGGTTTCGGCATCATAAGATGCCGCTACGATGACACTGGATTAACATTCAGCATTCAGCCAACGAAACGTCTGACGGAATGCGATGCAATGCCCATAGAGTAAGACAGTATCACTTTATCGTTTGCTGATAAACATTTACAATAAGGCAATTTATTACGTGTCTAGGCACGTGTGCGAGACTTGAGTTTCCTTGCGAGGTCAGCGGATGAGATAGCGGCGAATCGCCTCGCCTACGCCGTCGTGGTCATTGTCAGAGACCACAACGGCCGCAATGTCTTTGATGGCGGAATCCGCATTGCCCATCGCGACTCCAAGCCCGGCGGTCTTAATCATTTCTTTGTCGTTGTCCGCATCGCCTACGGCTATGGTCTGTGGAATGTCGATGCCAAGATGCCCGGACAGTGCAATCAATCCACTTCCTTTGCTGACTCCGGCAGGTGTCATCTCAAGTGAGGCGCCTTCAGCGAATGCGAAATTAAGAGGCAGCGATTTGAGAATCGCATAGCCTGCAAGTCTGTCGGCCACCGTTCTGAAGTAGATGTTAACCTTAGGAAGAAAGGCTCTCTTTTCGCATTCCTTCGCCAAGTTATCCACCTTAACTGTGATTTTCGTGAACATGCTTTGGTATATTCCCATATTGAAGTCTGACAAATGTGTCACTTGAGACTTATCCACTATAGACTCGTCTGCGGCGAGAAGGTGAAGCATCCCGTCGAATCGCCTGGCCACTTCCGCAATCTTCAGGATTGTTTCCTGTTCAATCCTTTCAACGCTGACAGCCTTGCGCTCTTTGAAATCGTAGACTAAAGCCCCGCTAAGGCAGATGCCGTAGCGTATCAACGAAAGGGCGGAAAGATAGTCGGTAAGTTCAGGAACGCCGCGTCCCGTGCCAAGCACAATTGTCCTGTCCATAGCCACGGCCGCCTCAATCGCTTCCATTGTCTCGGGGAGAATCTTCTTCTCTGATGTCAAAAGGGTGCCGTCCATATCGACGGCCAGAAGTTGGTATGACTTTGAATTCATCTTCATAAAATATTTACAAAGATAGTTTTTTTTCGTTAAACATAACGATTCGCTCTAAAGTCCTCTGTCTACTTGCAAATCGGTCAAAGAAAGGACTGTAAGACTGATTTTAATAAATAAGAAGGTGTATTTTTTAGCCGAATTCCTTCTTTTTTGCCAATAAATTATGTTATTTTTGTTTGAAAATAATACCGAATTCCCCTAACACAATGACATCAGTAAAAGCGGTGTTGCATATTGGTCACGCAACAAAATCCGGAAAATATCCTTTAGTCGTTCAGATTATCCATAACCGACAAAGACGTCTTCTAAAGACCGGCATAAGGCTCTTGCCTGAGCAGTTTATCGAAGCAAAACAAAAAATAATCAAAGGCGTTAGAAGATCGCAGTCCTTAGAACTGGTCAAGCAAGAAAATGAGACACTTAAAGCACTTCTGACAGTCGTCAAAAACAGAGTTGATGAGTTGTCCGACATTAGTTTTACTGCGGATGACATCTCCGAATGGTACAAAATGCGAGACATAGAGACTTACCTCTTCAACTATTTGGACAAAATGATTGACGAGAAGTTGTCGGAGAACAAAATTGGGATTGCCAGAGCGTACAAATCAACACTTAATTCGATAAGGGCATACCGTAATAATGAAGATATGCACCTGTCGGACTTGACTTTTGCCTTCCTTACCGAGTACGAACATTACCTGATTATGAAAGGTGTTAGTCAGAACACAATAGCCTTCTATTTTCGTAATTTACGTACAGCTTACAACAAAGCATACTCAGAAGGAGTCTTTCAGACAATCGGACATTCACCGTTCGCAAAATTCAACTTAAGTGCCGCTAAGACAATGAAACGCGCGTTGCCGATTAAATTTATCAGAAAGTTGTCAGCTCTTGATTTGTCAGTCTATCCCAATGAGCAATTGGCGAGAGACCTGTTTATGGCAAGTTTCTATTTGCGCGGAATGGCATTCGTGGACCTGATTCATCTGAGAAGAGAGAATGTGATCAACGGGAGTATCTCATATTCAAGACGTAAAACAGGAATGCTCGTGCTTGTTGAGATAGTTCCGCCGCTTCAAGTAATCCTAAACAGGTACGCCAAATGTGGCAATTATCTGTTTCCCTGTCTGTCCGACGAATGCAAAACGGCTGAGGAACAGTACTCCAAATACCGCAAAAGTCTTCTATACTACAATCGTTTTTTGAAATCAGTAGGTACGCATATCGGACTTAGGACTCCTCTCACCGGCTATGTTGCAAGACATTCTTGGGCGACTTGTGCCAAAAATATAGGTGCCTCCACGACTGTCATCAGCGAAGGACTCGGCCACGCTTCGGAAAAGGTTACGAGGGTGTACCTGAAAAGTTTCGAGAATTCCGTCCTCGATGATTTGAATAACGTGGTGTCAAAATTGAGGTAGGCAATTATTCATTAATAGTAATGTTAAAGCCGCTGCTTTTCAGGGAGTTTTCCCAAAGGCAGCGGCTTTTTTGATTGTTTGTCCGTTTGTTTACAGTTTGGTAAAAAGATAGGAGTAATAGCCAGCGAGGCACAGAAGCATAACTATTCCTTCCCAGCGGTCGATTCTGCATTTTTTGCCGGAATAGGCCCATAAAAGGAGGAGCGCGGCACTGGCAACGAGGGCGATAGCATCCACGTTCGTCATTCCTCCCATCCCAAGTGGCGTGACGACTGAGGAGCAGCCGAGAATGAACAGGATGTTGAACACGTTCGAGCCTAAGATGTTACCCAGCGCAAGCTGATCTTTGTGTTTTGCGGCCGCGACTATGCTTGTGGCGAGTTCCGGCAACGAAGTACCTCCGGCAAGTATGGTGATAGCTATGAATTTGTCGCTGACTCCGAGCTCTTTGGCGAGGTCAATGGCGGCTTGCACGAAAATATGTCCTCCGAAGATCAGTCCTGACAGGCCTATGATGACGAGTAAGATGGCCACCGGCAACTTTTTGATCTTGCTCGGCTCTATCTTTTCTTCAAGTGGCTCTTTGGAGTCGAATTTGAAGCAGTAGTAAAGGTAGAGTGCGAACAGAAGTAGAAACACGATTCCGTCTATTCTGGAAATTGAGTCTGCATTTCCTAAGCCGAAGAGCGATTTGTTCATACTCAGGGCTATGTAGATCAGGGTTACAAGAAGGGTTATGGGGATGTCTCTGGACCTGTTGTTCTTTGTCATCGAGATCGGCATTATCATAGTGGTGAGGCCGAGGATGAACAGGATGTTGAATATGTTGGAGCCTACGACGTTGCCGATGGCTATGTCCGCGTTACCTTGTAGGGCTCCAGTCATACTGACCACAAGCTCGGGACATGATGTCCCGAAACCTACTATCGTTAGTCCGATTACGAATTCGCTGACTCCTGCTTTTCGAGCTATCGCAGAGGAGCCGTCAACCAGCCATTGAGCCCCCAAGACTATGAGACTCAGGCCGACAAGCAATAAGATTACTGTCATTATAGATGTTGTAAAAGATTAATATTCAATTGGATGCTATCGTACTGAGATGAGATTCGGCTGCTAACTTCGAAGGCTTCGGATTGCGTAAATGTACTTGTCGTAGGATTGTGTTCCTGAAAGGAATACGGGTTTCCCTTCTCGCATCAGCGCGCGAGAGGATTTTATCTGAATCTGGCCGGGGGAGCGGTGCGCTCTTAGAGATGTGTTGTGAATTGAATACTTGGCGTTTGGTTTGACTTTGGAGAATGTGCACATCAGGTCTGTCTCAGGTTTCGGATCTTCAGTGTCCTGACTTAGAAAGACTTCTTCGATTGAGATTATGTCCGATTCTATCGGTGATTTCTGGTTCCAGACACTCCCGCTGCCACAGGTTATCCATGGCAGAAGAAGAAGTGATAGTGTTAGGATCAAATGTGTCATTTTCTCTTAAAAGTGCGTAAAGATATGTATTCCGCTCGAATTCCCATACTTTCTATCTGTGTTTGTTGCGGAAGGAGGTGGGGAAATAGAAAAAGTCCGTGCTCTTCTGAATTGACGATTATCTTCGCACTCCCGCCGAGACATCTGAAAAAACTCAACTCAGTGGTGAAGCGCGACTTTCCGATCATCTCGGACAAGTCCGAAGTCTCCACGATGTAGTATTTTTCCTCTGATGTGGTGTCGTTCATCTTTTGTTCTTGATTTAATGCAAAGATAAGGATTGTAAATCATAATTATTCTTATTGTGCACCCTTTTGAGTCCTACCTCTTCTTGAAAAATGTGGGAAAAGTGAGGGAATCTGCGGGAAAAATTGTATCTTTGAGATGATATAACACACAGAATTATGGCAAAAAAACTCAATTCAGAATGCACCACGATCATCGCCGGCGACAAGATGACTGCTGATGATTCCTTCATTCTCGCCCGTTCAAGCGACTTCGACGCAATGATGGCCATCAACTTCGAAGTCCACAAAGACACATTCTTCGGCCCTGAGGAATTTGTGGCTAAAGACAGCAAATTCCGTTGCCCGCTTCCAAAAGATGCATTAGGCTACACGGGACTCCCTGATTATCAGTTCCCTGGAGAATGGGGCAGCGCCGGATTCAACAGCAAAGGAGTGGGAATGAGTTCCACCGAGACTATATTCAGTAGCGAAAAAGCTCTTGCGGCAGATCCTTACGTGGCAGACGGCCTTGCCGAAAACTGCACCTACAACATAGTGCTTCCTTACGTTCATACGGCAAGAGAAGGCGCCGAGAGGCTTGGAATGCTAATCGAGAAATACGGCTCGGCCGAGGGATTCGGTATTGGATTCATAGACAACAAAGAAATATGGTACCTTGAAAACGCCGGAGGGCATCGTTATCTGGCTTGCAAGATGCCGAGAAATCAGTATTTCGTGACAGGCAATCAAAGCCGTTTCAGGAAATACGATCCAAAAGACAATGACAATTACATCGCGCCGGAAGACCTGATGGAGTTCGCACGGAAGAATGGTCTGTGGGATCCCGCTCAAGGAGAATTCGATTTCCACGAAGCTTACTCAAGAGACGAGAAACTCGACACGACGTACAACTATCCGCGTGTCTGGGGACTCCAGAAGATGTTCTCCCCGGAGATTGAGAACGACGTCACCAAAAACACGTTCCCTGTCTATGCAAAAGCAGACAAGCCGATGACAATCAGTGATTTTCGTCAGGCATTTCGCTATCATTACGACAACACAGACCACGATCCGTACCTCCATTCAAACGGCAAGGAACCTTATCGCCCTGTCGCAATCTTCCGTACGACCCAGACCCATATTCTTCAAATCAGGCCATCACTTCCGAAGGAAATCGGATGTCTCTCTTATGTCGCATTAGGAATGGCGGATCTCGGAGTGTATCTTCCTATGTATCAGGGAGTAAAGTCTTATCCGAAATGCTACGCCCTCGGTAAAGGTCAGGCAGACAACGAATCCGCATATTGGAAATTCCGCAAGGTAATGTCACTTGGAATGGTAAACTACAATGCATACGCTCCGATAATCAAAGACGCTTACGCAAAACTTGAGGCTGAAAACGACAGGAGACAGAAGGAAATGGAAAAAGACTTCCTCAAATTGTACAAGGAGTCTCCGATGAAGGCTGAGGATATGCTCCAACAGTTCTCGGATTCTATTTTCAACAAGGCTGTAGAAGTCGCAGACGAACTGATCAACGAACTCTTCACGAAACTGACGATGGACATACAGACTGAATATATGTTCCACGGGGCTTAATGCAAGTGATTATGAACAAGACAATTAACGATCTGATGAGCCGTAGGAGCGTCCGCTCTTTCAAAGAGGAGCAGATTACCGGCGAAGAATTGGAAACGGTTCTTAAAGCGGGAACATTCGCTCCCACGAGTATGGGTGCCCAATCCCCTTGGATAGTGGCTGTTCAGAACGAGATGGTCAAGAGCCTGCTCGTAAAGATGAACGCTGATGTGATGGGCGCCATTAAAGATCCTTACTACGGTGCTCCGACAATAGTTCTTGTCTTTGCTCCTGCCTTGGAAGAATGGAAAAACTCCATCTACGACGGTACTCTCGTTTTGGGCAATATGATGAACGCGGCCCACGCTATAGGACTCGGCACTTGCTGGATTCATAGGGAAAGCGAAATGTTTTCCACTGAGGAAGGCAAGCGGATGATGAAAGAATTCGGACTTCCGGACAATCTGATCGGAATAGGCTCGTTGGCTTTAGGTTATCCGTCCTCACAAACACCTCCTCAGGCGAAACCCCGCAAGGAGAACTACTATCGCATTGTGAAATAATGCCGGTGAGTAGTTTCGCTCAGGCCTTGGCATAGTGTTCCTTGTCGGGACTCTTTTCCTTGACGTGACAAACTGGTTGAGCTGCCCGTGTCGCAGAAGGGGGGGCAGTGCGTAGTCACATTGCTAACGATAAAACTATGTAAATATTATGGCTTCTACAAAAGAATTTCTGGAGTTTGTGCTTGAACAGATTGATGCTCCGGATGACGTTATGTGCCGTCAGATGATGGGGGAGTACCTGCTGTATTGGCAAGGGGTCCATTTCGGAGGAATTTACGACAATAGGCTGCTGGTGAAGAAGTCTACGGCCACGGTTCAGTTCAATATGCCTGAAGCTATTCCTTACGAAGGTGCCAAGGCAATGTATCAGGTAAATGTTGATGAGCGTGAGGAGGTGAAGCGTGTCGTGGCGGCAATTGTTTTAGGCATGAAGTGATTATAAACGCACACATCCTGCTTGCCTTTGTAAGTAATCGTTTTGCGATTTGAGTAATATTACGTATATTACGTTCATTAACAGGGACTTGTAAGTTCGTGAATCGACGGGAACGATTTGCTCTACCGGACTTTTGGACCAAAAATAACAAAATTGTATGCGGGTTTCTATGACATTCTTTTGCGCGCTGTTACTCTTGACTTCCGGCACCGCACATTCTCAAACTTCGGCCCAAAAGCCTTTTAAAGGCGGTAATGTCACAATTGAGGCAGGCTATCTGACAGGATTCGAGAAGATTCCGATGATTGGAGGCGCCTTTGCCATAGTGGCCGGCCGAACATTCAACGAACATTTCTTTCTCGGAGGCGGACTCAACATCAACGCATTGCTGATAGATGACTGTTCCTGTGTCTAAATCCCGCTTTTCGCAAGGGCCAAATACTCACTTCTCAAATCCGGAATATCACCCTATCTCTCAGTGGATATTGGGTATGATCCGATGACCATTATGGCAGATTACGAGATCTCGGAAGACTATATTCCCAAAGAAGGAGACATCTGGATAGACGGAATCAAAAGCGGTTTTTACCTGCGCCCCGAACTTGGCCTTTCCTACCGTATGCAAAAGTGCAGAAGCATTAATTTCGGTGTCGGCTTCTGCCGCCAGAGAGGCGATTTCATATTGCAGACCCGGACAAGGGGCGACGCCATAGGAAGTGAGATTGGGATTCTTTATATGAACTGACATTTCGTGTCGGAATCACTTTGTAGCTGCCGTCTTTAGCAGTGATTCCTATTTGTGACAAAATATTATTTTGATTCTCGGATTTTAATGTTAATTTTGTTTCCGTTAGAGTAAATAGTTAAATATAGCAAATGGACAAATTCACAGAAAAATTCATGGACCGGTTTATGTCAGAACTGGTTGCACGCAATCCCGGTGAGAAAGAATTCCACCAGGCAGTAAGAGAGGTTGTTGAGAGCGTGGCATCTTACGTCACATCTTATCCCCATCTGATGGACTTCAAGATTCTCGAACGAATGGTTGAGCCTGAGCGCGTTATAATGTTTCGCGTTCCGTGGACAGACGACAAAGGAGAAATCCACATCAATCGAGGCTATCGCGTACAGATGAACAGCGCGCTTGGACCTTACAAAGGAGGTATCCGCTTCCACGCAAGCGTTAACCTCAGCATTATGAAGTTCCTCGCATTTGAGCAGACCTTCAAGAATTCCTTAACGACCCTGCCAATGGGTGGCGCAAAAGGAGGCTCGGACTTCAGTCCGCGCGGCAAGTCAGACAACGAAGTGATGCGTTTCTGCCAGAGCTTTATGACGGAACTCCAAAGACATATCGGCCCTGACACTGATGTCCCGGCCGGAGACATAGGCGTGGGCGGTCGTGAGATAGGCTTTATGTTCGGCCAGTACAAACGACTTCGCGATGAGTTCACAGGTACCCTCACAGGCAAAGGCATAGCCTGGGGCGGAAGTCGTATCCGCACAGAAGCTACCGGCTACGGTGTCTGCTATTTCGCTCAGGAAATGCTGGCGATGAAAGGAAAATCCTTCGAAGGTCAGACTGTTCTCGTGTCAGGCTCAGGCAACGTCGCACAATACGCTGCCCAGAAGGCGATGCGTCTGGGAGCCAAAGTCGTGACCTTCTCAGACTCTGACGGATTCATCTTCGACCCTGACGGATTCGATGAGGAAAAAGTCAATTACGTCATTGAACTCAAGACCGTGCGCCGCGGTCGTATCAAAGAATATGCGACTAAATATCCCCGTTCACAATATTTCGCCGGGGAGCGTCCTTGGAGAATACCTTGCGACATAGCGATGCCTTGCGCTACTCAGAACGAGATTGAACTTCAGGATGCGGAGAATCTTGTCAAAGGAGGATGCTGGTGCGTGGTCGAGGGTGCGAATATGCCCACGACACCCGAGGCAATAGAATTGTTCCAAAGCAAGAGAATGCTCTATTCCCCCGGCAAGGCTTCCAATGCAGGCGGGGTGGCAACTTCCGGCCTGGAAATGTCCCAGAACTCAATCAGGTTCAAGTGGACCGCGGAAGAGGTGGATGAGAAACTTCACCGCATTATGTCAGACATCCACGCAGCCTGCATCAAGTACGGCACGGAGGAAGACGGCTACATCAATTATGTCAAAGGCGCTAACCTTGCCGGTTTCATCAAGGTTGCGAATGCGATGGTAGACCAGGGTCTGGTCTAAAATGAGCGCTGGCGCACCATACACCCAACTTATGCTCAGGAGGATTCGAAGGATCCTCCTGGTTTGCAACAATTATGACAGTTTCTCTCTTGAAGAGGACGGACACATCGAGGCTAAGATAACTAAGGAGTATTCGGAGCTGAATTTGAGCAACCCTCCTTCAATCGTCAGAGCAGAATCGACTTCTGACGCACTGGATGAGCTAACAGACGGGAAAGAGTCTTTCGATCTTATCATCACAATGTACAATCTGGGCCAGGTGGACGTTTTCGACTTCACGCTCAGCGCCAAGAAACTCGCCCCGCAGACGCCGATTGTTCTTTTGACTTCCTTCACCAGAGAAATATATCGCCACATCGCAGACCACGACACGTCAGGCATTGACTATGTCTTCTGCTGGAGCAACAGCACTGATGTCATCATTGCCATCATCAAACTGCTTGAGGACAAACTCAATGCGGAGCACGACGTGCTTGAGATGGGAGCGAGGGTTATTCTGCTGGTGGAAGACTCCGTTCGGTACTATTCGACTTATCTGCCTCTGCTCTACAAACTTGTCCTTCAGCAGAACAGCGAGTCCATTCGTGATGCGTTAAACGAAGATCAGCAGGTACTCAGAAAGCGCGCGAGGCCGAAGATTCTGATGGCAACGTGCTACGATGAGGCCGTTGAGATCTACCAGCGCTACAAATCCAACATTCTGGGGATTATCTCGGACATCGGATTCGTCATACACAAAGGAGAGAGACCGGAGACGGAGAAGATCGATGCGGGCATTGACCTTTGTACTCTCGTTCGCAAAGAAAATCCCACACTTCCTTTCCTGATGCAGTCTTCTCAGGAAAGTATGCGTTCCGCAGCCGAGAAACTCGGTGTGGGATTCGCGTTGAAGTCCTCCAAGACGCTTACCCACGAATTGAGCGAGTACATCGGCCGCGAGTTCGGCTTCGGGGATTTCATCGTCACCGATCCGACTACCGGAAAATTGATTGCCCGCGCCCACGATCTCTATGAGTTTGAGAAGGTTATGGGATCGATGTCGGACAAGTCCTTCAGGCATCTCGCTGACAAGAACTACATTTCACGCTGGTTCTACGGCAGAGGCATCTTCTCCATCGGAGACGTGTTCCGGCCCATTAAGATTACTTCTGACGATGACATTTCCCGTGTGCGGGAAATAAACCTCAAGCTGGTGCACGACTATCGTATTAGCCAGGGTCTCGGGGTGATCGCACAATTTGATTGTGACAACTACAATGATGCCTTATGGTTTGCGAGAATCGGAAACGGCTCGCTTGGAGGCAAGGCCCGCGGACTGGCTTTCCTGAACCATATTCTTCAGAAGTACAATCTCTACGACAAATGGGAGGACGTTCGTGTTCTGGTGCCTCGGACAGTAGTCGTCACCACAGAGTATTTCGACCGTTTCATCATTGACAACGGCCTGCAGTACGTTATCAATTCCGACATCTCGGACGCAGAGATACTGTCGGAATTCGTGGCCTCCACTCTCCCTCATGACTTGATCGACGCACTCAAAGTGTTCATCCACAATGTCCGAACACCATTGGCGGTGCGGTCTTCCTCAAAGTTGGAGGACTCTTACTATCAACCGTTTGCCGGAGTCTATTCGACCTATATGATTCCTCATACGGACAACGAGGATCAGCAGCTTCGCCTTCTGTCCAAAGCTATCAAGAGCGTTTATGCTTCTGTCTATTTCGCTTCTTCAAGAGGTTACATCACAGCCACTGCCAATGTCATTTCCGATGAGAAGATGGCCGTCATTCTTCAGGAAGTGTGCGGAAGCGAAGACAGCGGTTACTTCTTTCCGACTTTCTCGGGAGTGGCTCGCTCTGTCAATTACTATCCGATAGGATATGAGACTCCTCAAGACGGGGTGGTCAAACTTGCTTTCGGCCTTGGCAAAGCTGTCGTGGACGGTGAACAGGTCCTTCGTTTCTGCCCTAAGTATCCTAAGAATGTACTTCAGACTTCAACTCCGGATCTGACGATGAAGGAGACGCAGAAAGTAATGTACGCTCTCAATCTGCAGCCTGACAAGTTCAAGAC
>JBAYFJ010000041.1:0-15126 GCA_041667245.1 Bacteroidales bacterium
CGAGAGGCGTCTTCGCAGAGAGAACAGAATGTATGCGAAATTATATCCGGAATTAAAGAGCCGTGACAAGCTTCTTGGCGACGTGGTGGCGGGTCTTCAGGTGAAGGACAACAACATCTACAGAGGTCTCTTCAACACGGACGCCCCCGTGCGCAGCCCTATTCTGAGCCTTCAGGACTCCATTTCGGGACAGTTGTCACTTCCAGAGGACAAGATTGTCCGCTACACTGACAGGAAGATTAAGAGACTTGAGAATCACGTGGCCATAGTGATGGCCAATTTCCAAAAGATATATAGCAGGTCGGACTCTTCATCGGCGGTTTTTCCTCCGCTGTCACTGCCAATCAGAAATCTCTCATATTCCAATGTGGGAGCAAGCGTGGGACAGAAAATGAGCCCTTTCTACAAAGTGATGTCGCTTCACGAAGGCGTGGACCTGATCTCGCAGCAAGGCGAGCCTGTCTATGCGACCGGGGACGGAGTGGTGACTGATGTAAACAGGTCTTCCAAAACCGGTGGCAACACGGTGGAAATCGACAACGGAGGCGGCTACGTGACCAGATTCTCACATCTTCAGGACATCTCAGTGTCGAAAGGCGGCAAGGTGTCCCCACAGACGAGAATCGGCTCCGTGGGCAACTCGGGAAAGTCTTTCGGGCCGCATCTTCACTATGAGGTAAGGAGAAACGGAGTGTGCGAGAACCCTGTCAACTATTTTTTCGCATCGATTGACTCGGATGACTACATCAAAATGATATATATGTCTGAGAGTACCGGACAAACAATGGATTAGCATTATGGAAAAGTTGTTGTACACAATCGGCGAGGTTGCCGAGATTTTGGGTGAAAGCACCTCTCTGGTGCGTTTCTGGTCGAACACGTTTTCAAGGTACATCAAGCCACAGCGCAATGCGAAAGGCAATCGCCAATTCACGGCTGACGATGTCGAGGTGTTCAAACAAATCCACGTTCTTGTCAAAAGGGAAGGATTGTCTCTGGAAGGAGCCGCAAAAAAATTGTCCGCCTCAAAGCATCTTGTCAGCAGCAAGGTCAAGGTTATCGACTCTCTCAAAGAGATTCGCAGCCAGCTTGAGGATGTGCGTCTAAGCCTCTCCGGGAAGAAGTGATTTCTTTCGGATAAGATTTATCCCGTCTCTGATCGGAAGAATTACTGATTCGACTCGGGGATCTTTGACTATCATATCGTTAAAAGCGGCGATGCCTCTGGTCTGTTTGTCGACCGGAAGATTCTCCTCATAGACTTTTCCGTCCCACAGCACGTCATCGGCCAGAATTATTCCGCCTGGCTTCACCATATCGAAAAGCAGATCGTAATAGGCGAGGTATTCCCGCTTGTTGGCGTCCATAAAGACAAGACCATATTCCCGCCCCTGCCTTTTCAGCTCAAGCAGCGACTCTTTGGCGTCTCCGATGATCAGCGAAATCTTCTTCTCCACTCCTGCTCTCGCAAAGCCATCACGGATAAGATCCTCCATCTCATCGTTAATCTCAAGCGTGTCTATATGTCCGGTCTCGGACAGACCCGACGCAATGCACACTGCGGAATAGCCCGTGAACGTTCCTATCTCCAGCACATTCTCAGGTCTGAGCATTTCCGTAATAATTCTGAGCAGGTTGCCCTGAATCTGCCCTGAAATCATTCTTGGATAGTTGGTGCGGATGTTGGACTGCTTCTGAATCCAGTCAAGCGCTGCTGTCTGAGGGGTGGAATGTTCCCTGATGTACTTTTCTGAAGGCGTTTCCATATTACAGAAATATTAGTCTGGACATCTTCTCGTCATCGAATATCTTTTGGCAGATCTCCTGAATGTCCTGAGCCGTGACCGCCTCGATTTTCTCGCTGATTTCCTCATCCGAGGCGGCGCGGTTGAACGAAAGAAGCCCGTGCCCCATATTGAGGCATTGGGTTTCCCCGTTGTCGTTGAGTATTGCCAACTGCCCGAGCAGCTGCTTCTTGCCCGCTTTCATCTTTGCTTCGGACAGAGGGACCTCTTTCAGCTTGCGAATCTCCTTTCTGATGGAGGAGAAGCATTTTTCAAGATTGACTTTGTCACATCCCAGGCAGATGGTCACAAGTCCGGTGTCGGAGTACTGATTGTACGAACACTCGACTCCGTAGACCCAGCCGTTCTTTTCTCTGAGCACTTCATTTAGAATTGAATTCGCAGCGGGACCTCCGAGAATGTTGCACATAAGAATGGTGGTGAACCTGTCTTTTTCCTCGTACATCGAAGGGGCGATTCCTCCGATCACGGCATTGACTTCGTGGTTGTGTTTGTCAATCGTAACGTCGAAACTGTCCGGTTGAACGAGCTTTACGAGTTTCGGCGAGGCGTCTTTGCCGACTGCCGAGGCTTCGCTTCCGAAGAATTTGTCCGCAAGTCTGAGCACCAGTTTTTCCAGCACTTTCTCATCCAGATCAGCTACCACCGTGAAAGCCATTTTCTCAGGAACGAATTTGTCCTTGACGAATCTTCTCAACTCTTCAGAGGTGATTTTTCTAACCGATGCTATGGATCCCAATATCGGCTTCCCCAACGGGTGATTGGCGAAGATTCTTTCCTCGAATCGGTCATACACATCGTCAGAAGGACTGTCTTTGTAGGATTTGATCTCATCGATGACCACACTCTGTTCGGTACGGATTTCGTCTTCCGGAAAGGTGGGGCAGGTCGCAAGTTCCATAAGAAGAGAACCTGCTTTGCTCAGATCCTCTTTCAGCACCGTGGCGTGAAGGACAATCTCCTCTTTCGTGGTGTAGGCGTTCAGCTCGCCTCCGAGTCTTTCGAGGTAACTGTTTATGACAAAGGCGCTTTTGTGGGCGGTGCCTTTGAAAATCGTGTGTTCAGTGAAGTGGGCTATGCCGTTATGGTAGCCGTTTTCGACTCTTGTGCCGCATTTCGTACTGAGCGAGCAGTAACCTACGGTGGAGCCGCATCTCTTTACCGCATATCGCAATCCGCACTTGGCTTTTCCGCTGATCATTATCTTACAGTGTGAATTTTCTTGAGGTCGCTGCTTAGGAACCCTGCTCCCCTGCCTCCTGTTATGCTGTGTCTTTTGTAGTAGTACAGCACGTGGGTCTCCGCGTCGATGAGCATCTTGTAGCAGTAAGATCCTCTTACCGGTTGTGAAGGAGCGACCGTGTAACTTACCAAAGTGTTATAGGTCTTGGCTGAGAATATGCTGTCGGCTTCCTCGTCGCTTACCAGAAGCATATCGCTGTCAAAGCAACGCTTTTTCACCGACTCGTCAACGCCCGCCTCCAGATCGCCTTCGCTGAAATATATTCTTTTCTTGCCGGCTTTTACTATGTTCTTGCCGGCCTGGGCAAGGCCCGTGTAGCCGACTATGTCGCTGCCTATAGCCTTGCGTATGTAGACTTGGAAGATGTCCAGCAGGGCGGGAAGAAATGTCGTTTCCCTGCCGTTAGGGTTGGTGGCAGCCGCAAACGGGATTGAGGCGACCTCAAGCATTTTGTCAGTCCCCTCGGCGGCTTTCGGCCCACCTTTCAGCATTGACAAAAATGAGATTCCCGGTTCTGTCTCTTTCCGGAACTGTCCTTTGAGAAAAATCAGAAAATAGTAGTCAGAGTCTGTTTTCAGTGTCCGGAATTCATCCAGAGTGCAGAATTCGTAAGGCGACATCCGCCATCTGTTCTTGAATTCGCCCATTAGGAAGCTGTCAAAGAGGGAGTTGCCTGTCAGGACAACTTTAGTGGTCTTTTCCGTCAAGTCGCTGATGATCACTTTCTTCGTCTGAATCTGCGCCTGCCCCGATGCCGTCTGCGCGATGCCGGTTCCCAAAAAAATAATCAGGAATGCAGCGGCTATTTTGTAAAACTTTCTCATATTCGGTCATTCGATTTCTGCAAAGTTATAAAATTAATGCTAAATTTGTCAGATATGTCACAGTATATAGTTTCGGCAAGAAAATATAGGCCTGATTCTTTTGAGACTCTCATCGGACAGGACACAATAGCGCGCACGCTGAAGAATTCCATTCTCAGCGGGCATCTGGCTCACGCGTATCTCTTTTGCGGCCCGAGAGGTGTCGGCAAAACCAGTACTGCGAGGATATTCGCGAAGACAATCAACTGCTCTAATCCTTCAAAGGATATGGAGCCGTGCGGCGAGTGCGAGTCTTGTGTCTCGTTTCAGGAAGGGAGGTCGTATTGCATTCACGAGCTTGACGCAGCGTCCAACAATGGCGTGGACGACATCAAGGGGCTGATGGATCAGGTGCAGATTCCTCCTCAGGTGGGAAGGTACAGCGTCTACATCATAGATGAGGTCCATATGCTATCCACCGCTGCATTCAACGCTTTTCTCAAGACTCTTGAGGAGCCTCCCGCGCACGCGATTTTCATTCTCGCTACCACTGAGAAGCATAAGATTCTGCCTACGATTCTTTCGCGCTGCGAGACTTATGATTTCAACCGTATCACTATTCCTGATATGGTGAGGAATTTGCGTTCCATCGCTACGAAGGAGGAGATTACCGTGGATGACGAGTCTTTGCACGTGATAGCTCAGAAGGCTGACGGGGCTATGAGGGACGCTCTCACTATTTTCGACCAGACTGTGGCTTTCTGCGGAAATAACGTCAATTATCAGGATGTAATCAAGAATCTGAATGTTCTTGACTATGAGTACAGCTTCCGTCTTGTGGAATCGTTTCTGAAGAAGGACTATTCGGCTGCTCTGCTGGAGTTCAATGACATCCTCTCGAAAGGTTTCAACGCGCTGTATTTCGTGTCCGCGCTAAGCGCGCATCTTCGCGATCTGATCGTGACAAAAAGCGGCGGGGCCGCTTCTCTGCTGGAATTGCCTGATTCTTTGAAAGAAAGGTACCTGGCACAAGCCGCACAGTGTTCTCTGAAGTATCTTTATGATGCGCTCACGGTGACGATGCAGTGCGAGTCGGGCTATAAGGCAAGCGTGAGTCCGCGGCTATATATAGAATATGCGCTTATGCGGCTGTCTTTCCTTGACGGCGTGCCAGCCTCCGGGCCTACCGTTGCCCCTCCTGTTGCCGAACCGGTCGTCCCTCAGGTTTCGGTTCCGGCCGCACCTTCGGCTTCGGCCGCCACTCCTGCAGCCGCGCCAACCGCCTCCGCACCGGCAGCGCCTTCGCCGGAGCCTTCCGAGCCTTCAAAACTTTCTGAACCTTCAGAGCCAAAACCGAGAGCCAGAAGATCCGTCGCCAAAATCAACTCTTCCATCTCCATCAGCGAAGTGCTCAATCCGACCGAGAAAGCATCCAAAGCCTCCGCTGCCGACAATTCGCAGGAAGACGAAGGCAAATTGCCGGATGACGACACACTGAAAGCATCCTGGCTAAAACTATCCGAGAGATATTCCTCTCGACCGAGACTGGCCAACACAATAGCCAACGCCGGCCTTGAGATCAAAGAAGAAGACGGGTCCAAAGTCATAACCTTCAAAGTCCAGAACGAGAGCCAGCAGAAATGGATACAGGAAAAATTGCTCCGGGACCTTGAATCCTCATTATGCGAGATAGCCGGCTCCAAGAAATTAAAGCTCACAGTCTCCGTGGTTCCTGACACCGAAGTCAAAGCAAAACCATATATGCCCGAAGACAAGGCAAAAGAGCTGATGAAAAAAAATGATGATGTCAAAAACCTCGTAAAAGATTTTGACCTCGACATAAACAATTGATAGACAATGATATTACGTTGCGAAAACCTCGTTAAGAAATACGGTGTCAGAACCGTTGTCAAAGGTGTCTCGATGCAAGTCGAGCAAGGAGAGATTGTCGGCTTCCTCGGCCCAAACGGAGCAGGAAAAACCACCAGCTTCTATATGATCACCGGCCAGATAGTCCCGAACGCGGGACGCATATTTCTTGATGACGAGGACATAACGGATCTCCCTATGTACAAAAGGGCTCAGAAAGGAATCGGTTACCTGCCGCAGGAAGCGTCAGTGTTCAGAAAGATGTCGGTGGAAGACAACATTATGGCCGTGATGGAGATGTCCGATATGACCAAAGCCGAAAGAGCGGACAGGCTTGAAGCCCTCATCAGCGAATTCAACTTGTCAAAAGTCCGCAAGAGCCTCGGAATCCAATTGTCCGGAGGCGAAAGAAGACGCTGCGAGATTGCCCGCGCCTTGGCCATAGACCCGAAATTCATCCTTCTGGACGAACCGTTCGCAGGAGTCGACCCTATCGCCGTGGAAGACATCCAGTACATCATCGCAAAACTGAAATACAAGAACATAGGCGTGATCATCACCGACCACAACGTCGGCGAGACCCTCGCAATCATCGACCGAGCCTACCTTCTCTACGAAGGCACAATCCTTCAGCAGGGCACTCCTGAAGCCCTCGCCTCCGATGACGATGTCCGCACCAAGTATCTCGGCTCAGGATTCGTACTCAAACGCTCCGCAGCCTTCGAACGGGCAGTCAAAGAAGACGCCCTCGAAGAGGCCGCCGAAGCCTCTCATCACGCAGACCCGGCCTCCGAAGCATAGATGCGCGGACACTAAACACTTTAAGCAAATAGGATTGAAACTCTGGCTGTTGACTACAAGCGGCCGCACTTGAGCCTCGGCAATATAACCCCTCACGAGGCAAGGATCTACGGGGTCAAGAGACTTCCAGCCCTCAACTTTGGGAGGTCCATCACGTTTTGTCATTCTTAAAAGTTGCTTGTCAAAAACAATAGCGACTGACAAATTGAATCTGCCTACATTTACAACGATTAAAACAGAACTAACTACAGTCGGCACTTCAACCTCTATAATCCTGATCTGTTCTGATCACGACACTAACCTTTAGACATAAATCACTATTTCTAAAATCGTTTATCTATGGATTGTACTTTTGTAACACAAAGAATCGGCTTTAGCAGATTCTTAGCCGCGCTCCTTGCCGCTACCGCACTCGTGTGCAGTCCCGACTATTCAAACGCCGCGACAAACCGATCTCTCGGCGAAACCACTCAAATCGGAGAATTACCGGTCTCCGGTGTCATCTTGGATGCGAAAGGGCAGCCTGTCGCCGGTGCCAATGTTATCGAGAAAGGGACCTCAAACGGCGTGATGACAGATATGGCAGGCAAGTTCTCCCTAACTGTAAAAGAAGGCGCCGAATTGGAGATTTCCTTTATCGGCTACACCACTCAGAGTTTGCCGGCAAGAGGAAGCATGAGAATCGTGCTTGCTGAAGACTCTGAATTTCTCAAAGAAGTCGTGGTCGTAGGCTACGGAAGCCAGAAGAAAGTCGATTTGACGGGAGCTGTCGCCAACGTTGGCTCCGAGGCATTTGAAAACAGGACCTTGCCTAATGTCACCCAGGCATTGCAAGGCGCGATACCTAACCTCAACCTGACATTGGAAGACGGAAAGCCTACCCGCTCGTCATCATTCAACGTCAGAGGCTCGACATCAATCGGACAAGGAGGATCCGCTCTCGTGCTGATTGACGGAGTGGAAGGCGACCCTTCGATGATCAATCCTAACGACATTGAGAGCGTCAGTGTTCTGAAGGATGCCGCTTCCTCATCCATTTACGGATCAAGAGGCTCGTTCGGAGTCGTACTCATAACCACAAAAGCCTCTAAAAAAGGCAGAACCACCATCAATTACACAGGTAATTTCTCAATCCAGAGGCCTACTGAGAGCCCTGATTACGTCACCGACGGCATTGAATACGCAACTCATTTCCGCGAAGCCTGGTACAACTTCTTCGGCACTGTGCCGACAGCTATGAACGGCTTTCAGCAATATTCCGACGCCTGGCTGGACACTTTCAAAGAACGTCGCAAGAACGGCATTAAAGACGAGGTGGTCACGGAGGACAACGGCAGTTACACTTATTACGGCAACACGGATTGGTACGACGAGTTGTTCAAAGACAACACTTTCGCTCAGGATCACAACGTGACAATCTCAGGCGGAGACGACAAGGCGGACTTCTACATATCAGGCCGATTCTACAAATACGACGGTTTGTACAATTACAATCCGGACACCTACAAATCCGTCAATCTAAGAGTCAAAGGCTCGCTGAATGTGACCAAGTGGCTGAAGATATCCAACAATATGGACTTGTCAAACAGCGATTACAACAACCCGACAATCCTCTCGAGAGCGTGGACTGTCCAGAGATTCATCGAACTTACGGCATTCCCGACAATGCCTCTCTATAATCCTGACGGAAGCTACACCAAATCAATGGCGGCGACTCTGGGAGCATTTGAAAGCGGAAACAATTACATAAAGACTAACAAAAAGTCTCTTCGCAATATGACAAGTTTCACTTCCTCGTTCCTGAACAATCGTCTGCACGTCAACGGAGATTACACATTCAGCTATCAGACGGACCAGACGGATGCGAAGAGTTATGACGTGAGCTACAGCCAGAAAGCGGGAGAGATGCTGATAAGATCAGGCCAGAACACCGCTTATGAGTTCCATCCGAGCACAACGTATATGGCAGCGAACATATATGCGGAATACGAGCAGAAGTTCGCGGAGGCACACAATTTCAAGGCGATGGCCGGCTATAATTACGAAAAAAGCAAATACCGCAATTCATCAATGTCCCGTAACGGACTGTTGCTTTCCGGAGCTGAGAGCATTGAGCTTTCCACAGGCAGCAACGTCACGACTGACGAGACTATCAGGAATTGGAAAGTCCAGGGTCTGTTCTTCAGACTGAACTACAACTTCAAAGAACGTTATCTCGTCGAGGTAAACGGGCGCTATGACGGTTCGTCGAAATTCCCCGAGAATGACCAGTGGGCGTTCTTCCCTTCGGTTTCGGCCGGATGGAGGGTGAGTCAGGAACCTTTCTGGAAAGTCAGTCCGAAGGCCATTTCCAATGTGAAGGTACGCGCGTCTTACGGCTCTTTAGGCAACGGAAACGTCAATCCTTACAGCTATCTTGAACTGCTCAACGTGAGCACTTCCGGAAGGGTCATTAACGGAGCTTTGAACAACAAGATCACGATGCCGGCTGTAAAGCCTTCCAATCTCACGTGGGAGACTGCGACATCTTTTGACGCTGGTCTGGACATTTCTTTCTTGAACGACAATCTTCGTTTCAACGGTGATTATTACATAAGAAAGACAAAAGATATGTACACTGTCGGCGTCAGTCTTCCGGACGTGTTCGGAGCCGCTTCCCCAAAAGGAAACTATGCGGATATGACCACCCGCGGCTATGAGCTCTCACTGACTTATAACAACCATTTTATGGTTGCGGACAAACCTTTCAACTTCCAAGTCAAGGCGGCGCTGTTTGACTACAAGTCAAAGATTGACCGCTACAACAATGCCACGAAGAGCCTTGGGGACTATTATGAAGGGATGACTATAGGTGAGATCTGGGGCTATGAGACAGACGGATTGTTCCAAAGTGAGGCTGAGACTCAGGGCTATGTCAACACGATTATGCAGGCCTCGGCAAACAAGGCCTGGCACGCAGGTGACGTCAAATTTGTGGACAGGAACGACAACGGGCGCATCGATTATGGAGACAACACTAAGGACAATCCCGGTGACCGCAAGATAATCGGGAACAGCGAGCCGAGGTACCAGTACAGTTTCGGCCTCAATCTCGATTGGAACGGAATCTTCTTCTCTGCATTCTTCACGGGTGTGGGCAAGCAGGATTGGTATCCTACGACAGAGTCGTCCGCATTCTGGGGCCAGTACAACAGGTCTTACAACAATATGCCTCAATGGCACGTGGGCAATTACTGGACAGAGGACAACACGGATGCCTATCTGCCACGTTATTCCAGCTTGAACTCGACAATGGGAAGAGGCGGCTCCAATTTCTATAATGACCGTTATCTTCAGAACATTTCCTATATCCGCTTGAAGAATCTTCAGATTGGGTACAGTCTACCTCAGAGATGGATTAAGAATCTGAGGTTGCAGAGGGTTCAGGTCTATCTTTCAGGAGAGAACCTGTTCTGCTGGTCTCCGATGTACAAACGAGTTACAGGCTTTGACGTGCTGACAATTACTGGTGACACCGATTCTGATTTGAGTTCAAGCAACTCTCAAGGCTCAGGCAACAGCTACCCGCTGCTCAAGAGTATGTCACTTGGCGTTTCACTCACATTCTAAATTCAAGAGATATGAAAAAAATAATAAATATTATTCTTAGCCTGTCTTTATTGACGCTATTCGGCTGCAGTCTTGAGGAAGAGCCTGTCACATCGCTCGGCAAGCAGGCGGTCTTTAATTCCGAAGACGGGTTGAAAGCCTATATGTACGGGCTGTACGACATTCTGCCTACTCCTGACGGCATTCAGCAGTCAGAGGCGAATCTGTCCGACTATTTCGCTTACAGCGGTGTCAACAGTTTCATCTATAAAGATGGTTACAACGAGTCCAGCTCCTCTTCTTGGGATTGGTCCGGTCTTCGATCAATTAACTATTTCATAGAGAATTGCGAGAAGTCCACTCTCTCTGACAAAATCAAGAACAATTACCTTGGAATGGCAAGATTTCTCAGGGCTTATTTCTACTATGACAAAGTGACCACATACGGGGATGTGCCTTGGATTGACCACCCTCTCGCAGTGGACGATCCTCTTCTGTATGCGACAAGGGATTCTCGCGAGACTGTGATGGAAAAGGTCTATGCTGACTTGCAATTCGCGGAGCAGAACATCACACAAGGCAAGGAGAGCACTTGCACATTGATCACCAAATGGGCTGCTTATGCTTTTGCATCAAGAGTTTGTCTTTTTGAAGGCACTTTCCGCAAGTATCATAGCCTGAGCCTCTCAACCTCGTCCGACACTTGGCTGGACAGAGCCGCTACCGATGCGAGATTCTTAATGGACAACGGCGGTTATTCGATCTTCACCACAACGGACAGCACTGCTTACCGCAAACTGTTCACCAGTGACGCACCAAAGACAAGCGAAATCATTCTCGGTGTCTGCTCAAGCGCCAGTCTGAATGTCTATCATAAGGCTAACTGGAATTGGAACACCGCTTCTTACGGCAATTGCCCTAATTTCATACGTCCTTTCATCAACACGTATCTGATGCGTGACGGTTCCGCATACACTGACAAGACCGGATATGAGACGGAGGATTTCAGCTCGGAGTGCAAGAATCGTGACTACAGGTTGTATGCTACCATCCGCACTCCCGGGTACAAGCGCGAGGGCAGCATCGCTCTCCCTGATTTCAGCGGTTTCGCACGCACCGGTTATCATCCTATGAAGTTTTCCGTGGATTCCAAAGATGGGGACAACACTCTGAAAAACACTAACTCTTTGCCTATTTTCCGCTATGCGGAAGTGCTTCTGAATTATGCCGAGGCGAAGGCGGAATTGGGGACAATCTCGGATTCGGACTGGGAGGAAACGGTCGGACAGCTTCGTAAGCGCGGCGGCGTGACCTCAGGCCTTTCTACAAAGCCGACTAAGGTCGATTCTTATCTGAAGACGACATATTTCCCTAAAATCAGCAATCCTGTTATTCTTGAAGTCAGAAGGGAGAGGGCTGTGGAGCTCTGTATGGAAGGTTTCCGGTTTGATGATTTAAGACGCTGGGATGTCGGCAAACTGGTTATGATGCCATGGAGAGGAATGTTCATCAAGGATGTGAACGTTGCGCTGGATATGGATTCGAACGGAACTCCTGACGTAATTTATTACACTGACGATGCCGGGCTCGCTTCCGCCAAATCAAAAATCGACTGGGACAAGTACAAGTCCACTTGTGCTGTTGTCAATGTGAGCAAGGATCTTACTTCAAGCATCGTCACTGTTATCCCTAACGGAACAGGGTACAATCTCGGTTGGGGGACTAAGGATGAAAAATTGAGAGTCTTCGGCAAGAAGCAGTATCTGTATCCTATCCCTGCTCTGGTGATTACCAAGAACGGAAAGCTGACTCAAAATTCAGGATGGGAGGACGGAGCTTCCAATGACGGAAGTGATGTAGAATAATGTTTTAGAGTTGACTTTTATGAAGACAGGCCGGATTCCTTCAGGAGAATCCGGCCTGTTTTCTTGTGCAAACCTATTATATTCATGCCCCACGAGACAAATGGCATATCCCCGGCTCTTTGTGTTTAGAAAAAGGGCTTAACAATAAAAACTTTCTTTTAGGACTTCGGACAATCAGATCCGGCAGATCAGGAAATAACCTTACGGATGTCTTTTAGAGCAAGGTAAAGATGTCTCTCCACCGTGCGCGGGGACAAGTTCAGCTTGGTAGAAATCTCGTTTATGCTGAGTTCCTGATTTCTACTCATCTCAAAGATCCGTCTCCTCTGGGTTGGCATCTTGGACACCACTCCCGACAACTTAGTGTCTATCTCGGAATATGTCAGATAATTGATCGCCCCGGGGGCGCTGTCCGCAACCTCAGGCATCGCAGACACCTTGGATGAATGGAATTTCAGCCTCAGGTAGCTCAGGGACTCGTTCCTTATGGATGCGAGAAGATAGTTCCTGAAAGGCCTTGAAGCCTCAATCCGCATACGGGCAAGCCATACTTTCAAAAAAACATTCTGAATAATGTCCTCAACGGCGGCGGCGTCTTTGACCAATGCTATGGCATAAGCATAGCACTGGTCATAGTACCGCTCGAAAAGTTCGTCAAAACTTTTCTTGTCGTCTTTTTTGAGTCCTTTAATCAGCTGTTTGTCTGACTTGATCATATCACTTCTATCAACCTGATTGTCTGAGTAGTGGCCGAAGTTACGAAAATCTTTGTTAAATCCTCTGACACGACGACATCGGAAGGATAGTAGCCTGACGAGATTGTCTCAATCTTGCCTTTTGCATAATTCCCGCTCTTGTCCGGTGTGAGCTTTCTGACCGAAAGAGCCGTGACGTCACAGAAATAGATTGAGCCGTCGCTCGCACAACAAATTCCGTTCACGAAGCCGATGGTGCTCTTGTCAAGAAGGTCTCCGGGCGTTCCGTCTCCTGCGCTTCCTTTCAGATTGCCTTCTCCGGCTATCTTGCTGACGCTGCCGTCTTTGTCAATCATAAACAGATAGCCTGCGTTATTCGAGCCGACGACAACTCTGCCTTTACCATCCACGGCCACGCAAGTCGCAGTCTGAACTGAATAAGTTGTCACCACGGCATCGTCCTTGAACTTAATCACCTGGCCTTCAATGTCATTGGACACATAGTTTCTGTTTGCCAGATAGCCGTTACCATCAGTGTCGAACTTCAAGCCCATCGGGTTCTTGAGAGAGAATCCCGACACTATGCTGACCACGCCTTTGGAATTCATCTTCAGAAGCTGATGCGCTCCCTTGTTGCAGAAATAGAGATCTCCGGAAGGGCCTAAGGCACCTTGCCAAGGGAAGTTCAATGGCGCTCCTGTGGTGCTGAGCGTAGTTATTTTCCCGGATGTGTCCATCTTACGAACTGCGAAAGTCCCCCTCTGGAGAATGTAGTACTCACCGTGTCCCGCAGGAACAATTCCCTCAGGGCTTGAAAGTCTGGCCGAGGAACCCAGCCCGTCCTCTGAAGAATTAGAGCCTGCGACTCCGGCATATATGGAAGTCAGATAGGTGTGCTCCGGCTTCTCTTTGTACTGGAAGGACAAGCCTCCCTGTTCTGCTGACGGGGTCTGAACCTTCACCTCGTAATTGCCCGGATCATGTGTTGGAAGGACGATGGTGAGTTCCCATTTGTCAGCATCGAGGACCTTGGCTGTCTTTTCTCCAATCGTCACTATGTTGGCTGAAGGAGTCGAACTGAAATTTCTGCCGAGAATCTTCACTATCGCTCCGGAATAGCCTGTGGTTGGGCTCATCCGCACGAGTTTGAGTTCCGTGACGTTGGCCACGTACTCATCGTCCGAGCAAGCGAAAAAGGAGAGCGCCAGTATAGAAAAAATGATGTATCGTATTGCTTTCATACTCTGTTATTTTTGGTAAATTCTACGAATCACGTATCCTGTTCCGTCAGCGACCAGCACTGAGCCGTCGGCCTTAATCAGCAGGCCGCAAGGATATTTGAAATTGGCATTTAGAGCCAGACCGTCTTCTCCAGGGATCATAGGCTTGAAACTTGTGCCGGCAACTGTCTTGACAGTACCTTTGGCATAATCGCCGCTTTCGTCAGGAACGAGTTTTCTGACCGTAAATGTGGTCACGTCAGAGAAATATATCGTGCCGTCTGCTGCCGCGGCTATGCCTTCTATCACTCCCACTGTTGCGGTCAGAGGCTGTCCGGACTCTCCGTCAGTGAATGTGGCGGCAGTAGGCTTGGCGTCTCCGGTGCCTGCCAGACGTGTGACTTTCTGTGTCGCCGGGTCGAAGAGATGCAGACCGAAAGGCACTCCGGTGGTGCCGATGAGTATCTTGGTCTTGTCTTTGTTCCACGTCATTCGTTCAGCGAACAATTCCACGGGAATGTCTTTCATCAACTTCAGATTCTTGTCATATATTGAGATATAACTTGGCTTAGCCGCAGTTCCGGCATCTCTGTTCAAAAGATAGAGATTGTCCTGGGCATCCAGTAGAACGCACATAGGATTCGTTGTGAGATTATGCGCAGGAAGGGCCAGAACGCTGATTGTCTTGTCTGTTCCGACTTTGAAGACCTGACCTTTAGCCTTGCCGGCAGCATAGTAGTTGCACTTGGAATCGAACGCGCCCGCCCAAACGTGAGAGCCGCTGATTGTCTTGTCGTCAGTGCCTACCACGGTGGTCACTTCGTAAGTGGAAGGATTCATCATTCGTATGGCGTCTTTGCCGGCGCCTCCTCTCTGAGTCATCCAGAGCATTCCGTCAGGAGCCGCGCAGATGTCCTGCATAATGCCGAGTCCCGCTTTTGTGCCGATTCCATCGATGCAAGAGGCCACAGCGTTTCCTGCCACCGTCTCGACATACCACAGAGGCGCAACCGTGAAGGAGCCTCCTGTTGTCTCCTTACCTTTCACTTTGACCGTGAACTGGTAGGTTCCAGTAGGAAGAGATGGCATCACTACCTCAAGAGTCGTAAGAGTAGAAGTCTTTAATTCTACCGCAGTGCCGTTCACCAGCACCGAGTTGTCGGCAAGAGTCTCGCTGAATCCCTCTCCGGAGATTGTGACTATGGTGCCATTGCCTCCTTCCGTAGGATTGTTCTTC
>JBAYFJ010000042.1:0-15094 GCA_041667245.1 Bacteroidales bacterium
CCTTTCGTTTTCTCATCTCCCATTAAATAGTCTTCCAGAACAGCGATCGCCTCACTTTCAGATATGCGATACTTATTGATGCTTCCTCTTTCAGTTGAACGATTGAGCATTTCCTCTTCGTGAGAACATGATATAATCCCGAACGATATTACAACAATTACAAATAACGATAAATATTTCTTCATAACAAATAAGATTGAGTGTTGATTGATTATTATTACTACAGTTCAAACTCACCTTCGTACTCGTTGCCGTTGGTCAGAGTGAAAGTGATTGTGTACATCCCGTTATCTCCACTTATAGGAAGAACTGCCATTATGTTCCCGCCGACAACGGTCCAAGACCACATATCCCCTGTCGAGGAGTTCATCACGTCAATGTCCACATCGCCCAAATTCGAGTTGAACCTGACGCAGATTGCTGAATAACTCGAAACGTACTCCGCTTCGATTGGAATCGACAACGATTTTGGATGCGGAGTTTCCGCTTTCGTTGTAGTAATAGGAATCTCAACTTTACCTCCTTTGGTCGGGTCACTTCGTAAAGTGGCACTTAGTAAGATTGCAGAGCAAATCATAATCAGAACAAAAAATAATCTTTTCATCTTAAATTGTTTTTCGGTAAATCTATGAGAAACAACTCAGAACGGCAAAATAAACCGACTATCGCAAAGCCTCGTAACTAATTGATAATCAAAAGACGATAGATTGTAAATCTATCATTGGCCTCTCAGCAGCGTGAAATGGGGATTATTTTACCTTCGTGATAGATTATTTTTACTTTGAAAACAAGCCGGCAAAGTCACGTCACTCCCAATAATGATCTTAGCGATTTTGTTCTTTAGACGGTGCACCCGATTGTACAAAAAAGGTTTGTCAACTGACAGCAAGATACTTATCGATGAATATGGCATCCCGGAAAGCAAAAGTATCAACAGGCGTTTCTTATTATGGTCGAGTGTATTTTTACGGGAATTGAGCAGATCAAACAATCCGCGATTGCCTTCGTAAACACTCTTTGACAATGAGTCATAGAATGATTCATCATTTTTCAGCTTGTCAGTAATCTTGCCGAACTCCTTTAAGAAAGCCCCTGCTTTGTCTTCTTCATTTCTGTAATATGATGCAAATAATGTGTCGAAAGTCTCAAACCACTTCGACATCACCTTAGAGCCAAGGTACCTTGATACGGAATTTTCAGAATCTTTCTTGACAAGCATTTCTCTCAACTCTTTTACAAGCTTGTCATAATCTGCAATCTTTTCGATATTTTGCGCCTCTGTCTCTTTGATCTTACTGCGAAACAGACTGATGCTCAAATACAAAGCAAATAATAGCAGAAGCGCAATTATTACTGCCATAACAGACACCGTTCTACTGTTTCGGAGCCTTGCTTGCTCGGATTCCATTCTCTTGACATAATAAGCATTTTGAGCCTTCATCACTGACTCGCCCAGTGTCTTTATAGTAACCGAGTCCACATAAGACAAAAGGACTTGCAACAATGCTAATGACTTCCTTGGATTATTCTCAGACAGGCTTATCTTATACTCGTTGGTATTGACATACATGATGTCAGACATTCCTGATGCCTGAGCCATAGCTAATTTTGAATAATAATCAGTCAAGTGACGTTCTCCCTTCACACAATAGGCTAATGCTAAATCTGAATTGTTCTTACTGTTCAAAATGCTTCCGAATCTGACCGCCCTTTCGAACCTACATATCGCGCTATCTGCCTCTTGAGGTTCAGTGTTTAGAAACACCGAAGCAGACTGTCTTTGCACTTCTGCCATCTCGGAAGTGTCTTTATCATCCTTTGCTATTTCAAATGCTTGATCATACGTATGAATCGCCTCTTCGTAATTACGTGCATTGGAATAGATTTCCGCCTTTTGTACAAGAGCGTAAAACGAATGTGGCTTTCTTCCTGACATAGTAAAACTGTCAATCGCTTTGCTTATATACATCAAGGCTTCCTGAGGATTGTAGGTCGCGGTAAAGATGTCCGCAAGCCCCCTGTATGCCATTCCGCCGTAGAAATAGTCACCAATCTTTTCGGCAGACTTGGCCGCTTTCAGTAAGTTTAGCGCCGCCTCTTCGTACTCTTCCTTATCTTTCCACTGATCGGCACAATAATAAGAAGACAGCATTCTATACTTCTCAGAGCCATTTTTCTCATAATAGCTTTCTGCCATCCTGCTTTTTTCAAGATAGCTACCGTCATCCACGCCGTTCTTGTCCAACGCCATCGCCATCAGCAGCGAGTATCTCGCCTTGTCGGACTTGTCTCTCAGTTTGGCCGTGTCTATGGTTTCCAATGCAATAAGAGCGCTATCGGGGTGCTCTTGAATACTGTTCTCAACTTTGTCCAGTACGGCTTTCGTCTCGGAATTCCCGCCGCAAGACACAAAAAGAGATAGAAGGATAAAGGCTATGATGATGTTATTAGTGTGCATAATGAAATAGGTCCTTAACTTTGAGTTTCGACTTCAAAGTTAACGAATTATCACGTTCCTGCAACATCACTTCCTTGAATTAAAGCTATAGGGCGTACCTGAGAATGGCATCCTCTTTTGTCGTTAGGTCTACGGACTTGACGTAAAGCTCACGGTCATCAGATGTGACGATGAAAGACACAAAAGGCTTGTCAGTCCGATATTTTTTGATTAGACGCCCTTCCTAATCATATACCTCAAGCTCATCATTATACAATATGGGATAGCCTTTGTAGCCTGCCTTTTCCTCTCTGCTCTTTCTCCTTTTTAAAGCACTTATCTGAACACTGTCACCTTTTTGCACACAGCTCATCAAAAAGTCACGCGCCATTGAAAGTTAGAATGCACAGGAGGCCGATTTGATGTCAAAGGGTCGGAGGAAATTATGTGCAAGAAACCTACAGTGCGTGGACAACCTTGTTTGCGAAGTAACTCTCAGCATGCAAGAGACGATAGCGAAATGAAGAGGCGGAATGAGTCTACCGACAAGGGGCAGGAGTCCGACAAGAGGCTAAAAATCAGTCATTGAGATTAAAATGCAGATAGGCCTGATTAGACATCTCGCTGACACCGGGCATCAACGAGACCGTCAACAGCGCGGAACCATCAAAAGAGGCTTTTTCAGAAACCGTAGACTGCGCCGAGAGACAGAGTGTTTCTTGACAGTTTGTGCTCAGAGCGGACAAGGCCGTAACTGCAACTCAGAAGCAATGAGCTGCCGTTGCGAAAAATGTGTTCCCAAGCAGCACGCGTGCCAAAACTGAAGTAGTTACTGAACAGATAAGTCGCGTCAGGATAGACAAGGCCTTCTGCGATAACGTGATCATCAGGCTCCCTTTCGGTCAGACTCATACCCGTGTCCCACGTCCGATGGATTCCGCCAAGGAGTTTGAGCTGCAAGTCGTTGTCAACATTCAGAGTCACGTTCCGCATTACGGACAGTCGCGCCTCGAAACTATCGTAACTGATGTTGGACTTCATCACAGGATAAGCGTCGCTGTAATCCGTGTAGTCCCCCTCTATGGCGGCATCCCAGACCACCTTACCCGTCTCAAGATCCTTAAACAGAAAATTGTAACTGACATCGACGGACGAAACGCTGACTTCGGAACGCCGGGGAGCCTCGGAATCAGTCACCCACGCATTGACATCTGACGAAGAATTGAAAACCTGGATAATCTCCCTGCCTGAACGGGCGGTCTTGTCATAACCTGCCTTTAAAAGATGCGTGGCGGCTTCGGATATGACACTAATCTCCATCCCCGCCTTGTACACATCCTCATAAAGACGCCCTCTCTGACGCGGGCGGTTCGATTCTATGTCGGAAGTCAGTTCAGAGTAATTGTCATAGCCGGCGAAACAAGAAACACCGAATCCGCCATTCGTATAGCGGTACTGCAACTGCCACCCGAGACCGTCTCCCTGATAACGACGTTCTCGTTCGGTAGTACTGAATATGTCATAGATGTACTGCCCCATTCCTTTGAGAAGATAAACCTTCTGGGATTCCGCCGAATTGTACAGAATCAGATTGACCGTCTCCATAAATCTCCGGTATCTGAGATTTCCGCCCATATAGTGGTTCCCGAATCTAAGAGCGAACGACGGAAGAAGCGTGATCTCGTTTGAATTGGACTGAGGCCGCGGGTCTATCATCTTGGCGCCGCGTCCGACATCCAAGCCGGCCTTGAGGCCGAAGGACACTTTCCCTCCGAACCAAGGACTGGCCAAACTGAA
The DNA here is from genome assembly GCA_041667245.1 of Bacteroidales bacterium. GTDB lineage: Bacteria > Bacteroidota > Bacteroidia > Bacteroidales > UBA932 > Cryptobacteroides. The sequence goes on from JBAYFJ010000042.1 coordinate 4,235, forward strand.
ATCAGTCTTGTAGAGCTGCTTTTTCCAATTGCCTCCGCTTGTGTCCGCAATGATGTAAGGAGTTCCTCTATAAGGATCCATTATGGAATTGAACCGGACATCGTTCTCGAATGACTCGCCGAACTTGAAATTCCCCTTCAGGTAATAGCCTTTTAGGTCAATTGCTCCGTTGGCGGTGAAGCTGTAAAGTTGCGAGCTCTTAGCCTGCTGAGGCCTGCGAAAAGCCCCGTTTACTCCGTTGAAACCAAGTCCTATTTGCGAGAACTCAAGTCTCTCGGCGGCAGTAAGAAGTGAGGAATTGCCCGTTAAGAGCGCCGCTGTCATCCTGTCGCTCAGTTCCTTGTCCAGAATCTTGTGGTTCCGAGGCTGTTCCGCGACAGCCGTGATGGACGTCAGCAAGCAGATAAATGATATAATGTTGATTGTGATAATCTTCATAGCAAGTGGGATTAACGGGACAAAGGAATGTCGTTTATTTCAAAATCCGCGGAAGAATCGTTAGTGTCCTGATAGTAAGTTATCCCGCTGATGACGCCTGACACTTTGCGGATCACACTCTTGCCCAGATAAGTTCCTCCTACTGAGGCATAGCCACTGTCAAGAGAATAATGAAGGCGCTTGGTGTTGGTCGCGGTGGCATTCTGAATAAGATCGACCGCATCCACAACGAAACTGTTGGGAATCTTCTTGCAGAGCCAGTATTCCTCCTCCTCAAAAGCGTCTTGGAACTCTTGAGGCAGGGTGACAGTCTCGAAGGCGGCAAACTGGGCGTCAGTAGCCTTTATCAGGACCATTCCCTGTCCGAAAACGCTTAGCCGCCACAGATAGGCATAAGACGGCCAGAAGGCCAGCTTCATGTCCTGAGCAGGATAATTGGTGTAAGTGTTCGTGGGAGACACGACGTAGGCCTCGTAATCGGCATTACTCAAATCCACCGGAGAAGAAGGGTTGAGAAGAGGATCAAGATTGTGAGGAGCCGCCATTGTGGCAATTACGACCGCCTGCCCCGGCTTTAGCTCGATATGTTTCTCACCGGCAACGATTTTCCACACCGTTTTCGCATAGACGTTTTCGTAGGCCCCTTGCGTCTCGCCCGGCCACAAAGGGCCCGCGGTTCCGAGGCCGCCGTAATTCTCAAGACTGGCGATGTAGATGTCATTAAGTCCGACAGGGCTGTCCGAATTGTTGTAAATCGAGAAGAAACCGTCATTTCTATAAGTCCCCTGAGTGGCAGTTCGCGAACCGCAATAGTAGAGTTCCTTGAAGACCAGGGTGCTTGGAATCTGCCCGATGATCGGAATCTCAATGCTGTAGGGAGTGGCAAGCCTCAACTTGATGCTGGAGAGAAAGCCTCCGAGATTATATCCCTTATCAGTTTTTTCGCCAGTAAGCATCTCAACTTGTTCCGGAGTGAGCGACCCGGTGACGCTGATGGTATATTCCCCCGGCAGAAGCTCGTCCAACACGACGTTCCCCATCAAATCCGTACTGACGGTTTTGAAGATCTGTTCCGTGATGTTGGTAAGCTGGACAGAAAGAGGAGTGGAGAATTGTTCGCTCTTCCCGAACATCTCATAGCTCAGGTGCAGCTCAATCGGATTGACATAAACCTCGTCCGCGGCCTTGTCCTTGCGGCACGAGACAACCGCAAAAAATAGAGCGCATAAGAATATCTTTGATAATAGTTTCATTCCATTCACTTTTTAGATTTTGACAAACCAAGTTTTACCCACAACTCAACTCCGAAGAATTGCTCCGGATTGCGATAAGTGTAGGTGCCCGGATTGCGGCTGCTTTCCTCCATCGGACGGTACATAAACAGATTGTTCACGAAGAAGGCGAATCCTCCGAAACGAGGTATCTCTTTGGTGAGCCGCAAATTGAACAGCCACAAAAACTTGTACGATTCTGTAATCTCTCTGTTGCTAAGTATTTGCTTCTGCAGATCATCACTTATCGGATCGCCGGGATTGAGAGGCGTGTATTCGAGCGTAGCTGCGGAAATGTAACCTATCGGCGTCTTGTTCTCAGTTCCCAGATAGCGATGCTGATCTTTCCAGATGGTCTGAATCGAGAGCGAGACAAGGAAACTGACACGAGGGATATTGTGGATTATGCGCAGATTGCTTGATATGCGGTCGTACCTGCTGCCGTCTCCGGTGCCATAGACGCCTATGTCTTTGTAGACCCCGTTCACAGGATTTTTCTGGTAGAAAGAATTGTTCGTCGACGTGAGTCTCGACTGCATCCATGCCCCTGTCAGGACAAACGAAGTGTTCAACGGTTTGATCTGACCGAAGTCGAAGTCAAATTCCAGACCCTTGTTATGGCTCGCCTTGTTGTTCAGAGGCATATTGTAGCATAGCACGATCTTGTTGCGCTCTTTCTCGGCGAGCAGCGGATAATTCCCGACGCGTTCCTCCGTGGCCTCGTATTTGATCAGATTGAAAGTCTTGAATGAGGCGAAGTCCGTACCGAAGGAGTAGCCGTTTTTGACGCTCTCGTCGTAGTAGGTGAGGGTGAAAGCGCGCTGCCCCGGAAGCTGCAGTTCAAGGCCTATCTCTTTCTTGGTGTTCTGAGCGATCTTCAGCTTGCTGTTGGAGGTGTCGTAGACCTTAGTGGTGATTATGCTAAGACGCTGGTCGTCCGTAAGGCCGCTTTGTCCGAGATTGTCGTAATTGATGAAGTCGTAATAAGCATTGTCAGGATAGAGGTACATCAGCGGCGGTGCTTTGGCCGTAATCCCGTAGCCGCCTCTGACTGTCAGCCGGTTAGGAATGATCTCGAAAGATGCGTTGATTCTCGGAGAGAGGACATTGCGCCCAATGTCTTTCAATGGCTGAATCATATCATAACGCAGGCCCAGCTGCACTTTCAGACTGCGCTTAAGGACAGATGTCTCGATGTTTTCCTCAGCGAACGCGGAGAACTGGTGAAGCGCGGGGATGTCTTTGAACGGACGCATCCTTACTCCGGATTCCGGAGGCATAAGCGGATCGAAGACTCTGCCTCGGCCGAAATTGGCATCGGTGTTCCAATTCGCTCCCACAAGAATGCGGTTGTTGACTTTGCCGACTTTTCCCGAGAAATTGGCCAGCAGCTTTCCGAACAGGGTGAGCGGCTTGCCGTAAGTCGTGGACTTGGTAAGATACTCGTAAGGGAGGATGTTGGTGGAGGCTCCGGGATCAATTAAGTTGCTGTTTGTTATAGGATTGCCCTTTGCGTCATATATCACTTCCGTACGATTGGAAGCCACGGTGCCGTCTTTCATAGCTGACGTCACCATATACCCGAAATTACCTTTTATCTCCTGGCTGTAGCCTTCCTGCACGGCATAGTCGGCGGACAGATTCAGCCTGATGAATTTCAGAAAATTCCGGTTGGCGCTCCACAGAATGTTAGTGTTGAATTTGTAGCCTGTGTTCCGCGATGTCCTCTTGCGCTGATAGCGTTCATCGGACGGATCCAGTTTCTGCGCATCAAGATCAGAATAGAAGCCGAAACCGGTAGTTGTCGAAATCTCATTAGACAGTTTGTTGGAGTACAAGGTGTTGGCGGTAAGCCGTTTGAATCCCTGATAAGGACGGCGCTCGTCGCTCAGAGAACTGGCATAATCAAGATCCAAGGTCAGTTTGCCGGCTTTGGAGCCGAGGTCAAACCCTTTTCCGGCCGAGACTTGAGTCAATGTCGGGTTGATCTTCATTTTCACCTGCAGAGGGTATTCTCCGGCTTTGGGATTGATGATGATTACGCCGGAAGTCAGGTCGCCGTACTCTACAGAGGGAATCCCACGGATGACGTCGACTGACTCGATGTTGTCTACGGAAATCTGGCGCAAGTCTGTCCCGGATCCCGCAGTGGATGTGAAAGCGGTGTTCAGAGTGCCGTCTTGAGCGGTGTTTCCGACTTGCATATTGGCATTGTTTGAAATAGGAGCCCCGTTGAATACGATGGAGGTTCCCATACTGTTCAGCGCATCGCTCTGGACCTGACGCAGACTCGCCGTCGCGGGAGAGTTCAATGTGGGATTCGAGGCGAGCTGCCCCGGAAGAAGTTCCAGGATGTCACCAAGTGACGTGGCCTGAAGATGGTCCATAGCCGAACGGGAGATGGATGAGGATGTGGAAGCCCCGACTTTGTTGCTTTTTGCAGTCACCACCACTTCGTCAAGACCGAAGCTCTCCACTTCCATAAGGAATTGCGCAGGTGTCTGCTGAGTCTTCCCGATGGAGATCTGTTTGTCGACGGTCACCATACTTACCATACTGATGACAATACGGGTTTCGCCCTCCGGGACGGATTTTACGGTGAATCGGCCGTCATCGTCGGTAAGTGTCCAGATGCCGTAAGTCGGCAATGACACCACGGCTCCGGCGACAGGTGACTTTGACGGGGTCTCGAGCACTACGCCCGAAAAGTCCGTTTTACGGTTGGATACGGACTGCTTCTGTGCGTTTGCCGTACCGCAGAACAAAACAGGCAGGGTCAGAAGCGCGATTAAGGCTGATTTGATTTTCATCGATGTTGGATAAGCCACAAGAGGCCGCCTTTGAAACATTACATCGGCAGCCTCTGAGGTGAAATGATTGTTTACGGGACCGGCACCTATTTAACAACCTTTATGCATCTGACAGGCATAGCGTTGTTGACTTCGTTTTCGCCTGCTTTCTTGCCAAGCATAATGTCATAGTTGTCACTTAGCGTGTAGACATAATTGAACCCGCGGGTTGATGCCGGAACGTCGGCATTCTTCTCACAACTCCACCAGAAACCTGCCGTAGGGAGATAGAGGGTCGGAGTGGCAGCGGCGCGTGCGGCAGCGTCAGCGCCCACGATTCTCCAATATCCGCCTCTCGCGATGAGAAGTTTCTTGTACATCGCTTTCGCTGCTTGGAACTCCTCATCTGTCTGAGTGCCGAAGTCATAATCGGCCCACGCTTTGTTGGCAACACTACCCATCTGAGCTTTGTTCGGGATAGACCATCCAGACGGGCAAGGGGTGTTCGCAGACACGCTCCAATCTTTGAAGGAAGAGCCTGAGCCGTTCCACTCTTTGGCGTAGGCTGAGCCCACTGAGGCGTCACCGCCTTTTGCCACCGGGGTGTTGTTGCCCCACTGGTAATAGTTTCCGATGGATTCGGATTTTTTCGTTTCGCTATTATATGCCTCGGTCGCGCCGACATTGCGGTCCATCATATACATTCCGAGTTCGGTTGTCAAATCGATGAAGCCATAACCTCCTTCAGCCAATTCTTTGAAATTGTTGATTATCTGAATCTGGCAAGTGGCCTTGATCAATGCGTCTGAAGCGGACTGAGCCGTGATGACGACAGTGGTTTCAATGTCATCCTTGACCAAAGTCAGCTTCCCAGCCGCATCAACTGAAATCACGTCAGGACTGTCAGAAGTCCATGTCACGGCATTGTCGGAAGCATTGTCCGGTGTGATTGTCGCCGTGAGTTCAGGAAGGTTTTTGTCTGACATAAGATACACGGAGACTTTCGTCTGAGACAAGGTGAGACCTTCTACCGCCACATCGTCTTCACCGCAAGATGCAAGCGCGAGCGCAACGGCAGGCAGGATGAGAAAAAGTTTTTTCATGATACTACTAATTAATATATTGAATGAATAATTTTAGTTGGCAAAAAGTAACTGTCAAGCGGAATTACCGTTTGGGCCGTCACAAAGATATGAAATAAATGGAATAATCCAATAGCTGCCCGTCAGAACATCATCTGCATAATAGCATCCTGAGCATTTCTGTTGTTCTTTGCATTCATTTTGCCGAAGTTAAAGGCCTCGCCGAACAAGAAATAACGCCCCATCACATTGGAGTAGACGTCATTTACACGTTCCGCGGAAGTGGTCCTCTTGAGAGACTTTTCCTGATTGAGGATGTCCGTCACTTTAATGCTGAGCGTGGAAGGCAACATAGGCAGATGTGCCACTCGGCGCGAAGAAGGATTTTGGTTGAAGGGTCAAATGTAGATGGCAAGTCGAGGGGGGTGACCTTTGACAGACAGAATGGACCAGTGGCCGATTTCGTGTCAACCCCTCGAAAAAAATGAATGCAAGTGTAATTTGCAACATGCTTTTGGCAGCCTGCCCGAACTGAGCGCTCGCAAAGGCCGTCACTGCGAGCGCGGTGCCCCTGTTTGCTGCGACGACTATAGGCAAAGATGTCTGAACTGGACGGTCACGTCGTCATAGCGTGGGGCGCAGGTAACTGAACCACAATATGTTAGACGATAATCGGGTGCTATTTTTGATACCCGATCATTGCACAAATAACTAATAAACAATAAGTAATATCCCACTAACAAGAACCGACACTCACGATAGACGCAAAGTGCCACCGGAAGCGTACAGTGCAGATTGGCGTACGTTACCCTTACCCTCTTAGGCATGGCGGTTAGTCGCGCAGCAAGTCGAAGGTCAATTGGTGTCCGGCGATGGTGACTGCGGCCTTCCCGGAGGAGTCTTCAATGGATCTGACAAGAATTTGGACACGACCAGCGAACGGATTGACTGTGAGAGAGTTATGTGCGACCGCACGCAATGCGGCGGAGGCAGCGGCGCTTTTGTGATCGCTTGATTGTGAGGAGCTGCCGGAAAGAGAGGTCCGGGAACGGGCCGGCAACATACTTGGCCTTTCGATTTCTTTGAAGCCGGGATTGCCGTTGCCCCAGCCAAGGAAAGTGGCATTTTCTACGACGACTTCGAGGGAAGGTTCGTCGGAGAAGATGTCTATCACTATTATGTCTTGACCGTCGGCCCAAAGTGAGTTTTTGGATGTCTCGTAGGTGAGGGCGGGATGGGTTGCCGGGTATTTGTCGGTGACGACGATTTTTCCTTCAATGTAGCCTTTTGCAAGGAATGAGAGAGCGCCGGAAGCCGAAGATGAAGCCGAGGAGGTAGGAGCGCCGGAGCCAGATATGGAGCCTGACAATGAAGCCGAGGATGAAGCCGAGGAGGCAGGAGGGGCTAATTTCCAGACGAGGTGACTGTCTTTAGGCATCGGTTTGGTGCCGAGATTGCGGCCGGCGATGGAAAGGCTCACACTGTCGCAATTGGAATAGACCCAGACCTCACCATTGTAAGGACCGCAGATGTGAACGGTAGGCTCAGGAGTCCAGACAGACTTGAGATAGAAAGCTTCATCTTTAGGATAGCAGCAATAGTCGAAAATACCGAACTGGGAGCCGGTAGCGGGCCAGACCATAGGATTAGGCTCACCGCGATAGTCCTGCCCCGTCCAGTAGAAAAGGCCCGTGGCCCACGGACGCTCCTTGTAGAATTTCCAGCCGTATTCTATGACATTGATGCGTCCAAGAGTGTCAATCCTGTTGAGAGGTGTCATCCATCCCTCCGAAGGCACAGTTTCGTAATGCCCCCTCGTACCGGCACCCGAAGTCTCCTCCGTACCAACCGCGCAATGGTCGGGAAACTCCTTGCGCAACTCCTCTATCTTGTTCTGAACTATGTAATTATAGCCAAACACATCCACGCCTTCCACAAGAACGTCACCGCTGCAATTGCCATAGGTCGTAAGTCTTGTTGGATCAATAGAATGCGCAAAAGCCGTCATCTTTTCAGCAATCAGTTTCCCCGTCTTTGAAAACTCCACGCTCCACTCTTCATTGCCGACACTCCAAAGAACGACGGAAGGATGATTCCTGTCACGCTCAATCATATTCCGGAACTGTCCCAGTTGCTCCTCATTCACGCCGAACTGACGATTCTCATCAATAACCACGAAACCAAGCTCATCACAAAGATCCAGCATTGCGGGAGAAGCGCAATTGTGAGAACAACGGATGGCGTTAAACCCGTAGTCCTTAAGCCTCTCCAGACGATACCTCCAGAGTGCGTCAGGAACAGCCACACCCACACCTGCGTGATCAAGATGAAGATTACAGCCTTTCAGCTCCACCGGTTCCCCGTTCAGCAGAAAGCCACGGGAAGGGTCAAACTTTGCGTCACGAACGCCGAAATGTCCTGAATATTCAGCCGAGACCGCCCCGTCATACAGAAGCCTGAGCCGCCAAGTGTAGAGAAAAGGATCAGAGATGCTCCATAGATGGTCGACAACCTTCACTTCCTTGCCCTCCGGATCAAAAAACGCCGTCTCTGAAGACACCTTCGAAGGGTCGACCGAAGAATCGGAGAAACTGAAATTACAGACAATGGAATCGGCATTCACTTTAATGGAATAAGGCTTCGCAGCCACAGGCCCGGCCTTATGGATCCAAACGTGGCGATAGATTCCCGCGCCCTCATAGTACCAGCCTTCCTCAACAGAAGCCTCACAGCGCACGGTGATCACATTGTCCCCTCCGTAATTAAGGTACGGGCTCAAATCGTACATTCTCGACGAGTAGCCGCTCTTCTCCCCACCCAGATAGCAACCGTTGCAGAAAACCTCGCTATTTCTGAATATCCCCTCGAACTCAACCCATATCTGTCTGCCCTCATCCTCGGCAGGGACATTCAGATGCCTTCTGTACCACCCCGCGGAATTCTCCGGATATTTCCATCCCACGCATTTGTAGCCGTGCGAATGGCTCGCCTCGCCGCTGTAAGGCAGATCCACCACCCAGTCATGAGGCAGATTGACCTTGCTCCACTGAGAATCATCGAACCCGGGCTTTGCGGGAGAAGCATACTGACCTGCGAAACGGACCTTGGCAAAACCAGTAAAATACTCAGTGCCATACCCGTAGTCATCTTTAGGATAAGCGGCATCGCCCAAAGCGAAAGTCCAGCCGTTGTCAATCGAAACGCGGAAATCACCTTCAGAACCGAAAACCACATAAGAAACAGCAAGCGAAAAAAAGAAAACGAGGTAGAGTTTGAGTTTCATATATGAAAAAAATTACAATTTGACAATGCCGTATTTCAAAGCATAGCGGACCAGTTCCACCGAATTGTTTATGCCCAACTTACGGAAAATGTTATTTTTGTGAGCCTCGACAGTCTTAAGGCTTATGTTCAGACGAGAAGCTATCTCTTTGCCTGACAGCCCCTGCGCACACAGCCCGACGATCTCGTTCTCACGGCCGGTAAAACCGCAGTCGCAACGTCCTCGGGCCACCCTCACGTCATTGAGAATGCGCGCCGCATCCTTTCCGAAATACTCACCCCCGCCTGCCACACATTCGACCGCACGGCGCAGCTCCTCAACCGGAACACTCTTACTGATAAAACCATCCACCCCCATATCCACCAGATCACACACGGTCTCGGAATCACTCTCCGCGGAAAGAACCAGAATCTTAGACAAAGGACTAAACTTCCTCAGCCTCCGCGCCACCTCCACTCCCGAGACATCCGGCAAAACGATGTCCAGCAACAACACGTCAAATACCGCAGAAGGCAACAAGTCGAAGAATTCGGAAGCGCAACCCGCCTCCCCGGCAATCTCGATGCCGGAATCCTCAAAAGCAGTGCGAAGACCCATCCTGAAAAGCAGATGATCATCCACGAGAAACACGCGTATTGGCAAAGACGAATCCATATCAGGCGGCTTTTACAGTGAAAGTGACCTCGGTGCCCTTCCCCGGAGCACTGTTGACAGCAATCTCCCCGCCGTTCAGCTCGACCATCTCGCGACAGACCACAAGACCTAAACCGCTTCCCTGCTCCCCGGCTGTGCCAACGGAAGGCTTCTGACAATTGAGCGTGAAAATACCGGTCACTCTCTCCTTGTCCATCCCCACCCCGCTATCCTTCACGGAGACCTCCCAGAAAGATCCCTTTCGGACAGCCGTAAGCACGATGACAGAACCGGAATCCGAAAACTTCACGGCATTCCCGATGAGATTCCTGATGACGGTGGTCACCATATTCCTGTCACCCTCGACAAAAACGTCATCAGGCAGCTCCACGCTCAAAGAAATGCCCTTGTTAGACAACTGAGTTCCAAGAAGAGAGCAGATCTCATCACACACACAGCGCAAATCGAACCTCACGGGATTCACGGCTATGCGCCCGGTCTCAAGACGCGACCAATTCAGCAAATTGAAAAGCAGCTCAAGCAGAGAACCCGATGAGCGCATAAGTTCAACACATTGAGAATGAAGCACATCCACAGGTATATGATCGTAATTGACGCAAATCGCCTCAAGAGCGTTTTTCTGCGCAATGATAGGATTCTTAAGATCGTGGGAAATGATTGAAAAGAACTTGGCCTTCATCATATTCATCTCCTGAAGTTGCAAGTTACGCCGCCTCTGGGCGCGAACCGCAAAGACAAGAACGACGGCAAGAGCCGCGAGCAACAGCAGAATCGCGACCATAAACAGCAAACCCGAATGCTGTTTCTCAATTTTCGCCTCCTGAAGCTCGATCTTGTGCTCTTTCTCGAAAGTTTCGTATTGGACATTGAAACTATTAAGCTGTCGCTGCGACTCCGCTGTGAACAGAGAATCACGCAAAGACGCCGCCTTCTCATAGTAACCCACAGCCTCCGAAGGACGGGAGCGTCCCAAAAGACGCGCGAGCTTGGAATAGGCTTTCTGAAGTTGCATCGAATAGCCGCTTTCCCTCGACGCCTCGACCGCCTTGAGAAGCCACTGCTCAGCCTCCCCGTCACGATCCTGCGCAAGGGCGATGTCACCGAGAGAATTGAGACAAATCGACAGAGACCTCTGATTGCCGGAATCCGTGAGAGGTCCCTCCGCTTTTTTGAACCACTTTTCCGCTTCAGTCAAGTCTCCCTTTGCAAGATAGACTGCCGCCAACTGGCATTCCCTCACTGGGATGCGGGACTTGTCGCCGGCTGCGCTGTCCAGTTCATAAGCCTCCCTGCTGAACTTCAAAGCCTCGTCGTAACGCCCCAGAGCGGAATAAACCTCACCG